>JANYCH010000111.1 GCA_025360395.1 Cytophagales bacterium
CAGTCAAACACAAAAACCATAAAGAAAATGACTAAACCGGAACTTAGAATTGAATTGCGGTAAACTGGTTTATTATAAGGAATTAATAACTGAAAAAATGTACCTATTAAATTAAAAGCGAAAACCAGTTTATATTTAAAATTCCTGAGCATGGATTCTAATTTATCCATAAATCCTGAAGGTAATATCCCTAAGCAGGTCACTATTCCAATGTAAGGGAACAAACCTATTAGTAAAGAAATTTCATTCAGAGTGTGGAAAAGAACAATCAGAATTACACCAACGCTTCTGAAAAAGCCATGTTTTAAAGGAATGAAAAATAAAACCGGAACTAGTAATTCAAAATAATAAGCTGCTGCTGTCAAATACTTTAACAGTTCCGAATGAGAATATAAAAATGAGGTGACAGGATATGCAATCTGGTCAAGGCTATAAACATAATAAAGGGCTGAAAATTCAGAATTCCATTCTATACCTTTCAATAATGCAGATCCAGTATAAATATAACAGATCTGTAATAGGTAGGCAAGCACTGCAGGAGTTCGTAATTCCAACTCCTTTATTTCAGAATCTGACCTTATACTATCAAACGAGTATCGCTTTCCCCATGGAATAAAAATGGACCAAAAAAGAACCATCCTTAATAAATCATCACCACCCTGCAGGATTAACCCATTCCGGTTATGCAAAGAAACCATCATCACCCAGGAGAGAATAGTAAATAACTGTGTTCTGTATCCTAAACAAAGTAAGAAGGCAAACAAATAGGACAGCAGGAATAATAAAAACTGGATTTCGTACGCTCCACTTATTGTATGTAAGGAAATGAATTGATTGTTCCAGGCATAACCAAAAAGCAATTGAAGAGGCACTGCTCCTGTATTGGTATAAAATGCTTCAAGATCTGATATCCTGATGCTTAAATCTAAGATTACAACCAGGGCTACACAAATCCGCATTAACCCTAGTGCACGCAAATCAAAAAAAAGGTATTTCATAATCGGAAAATTACCAAAAAAAATAAGCCATCCTGATTATCAGAATGGCTTATTTATATAAATAACTTGATATTACATAGTTGTTGAAGTAGTTCCTGTTCCTGGACTTGAACCTGTTGTTGAACCAGAAGTAGATCCTGTTCCTGTAGTAGAAGTTGTTGATGTCGTACCAGTAGTAGAGCCAGTAGAACCTGTAGTTGAAGTAGTTCCTGTTGAATTAGTAGTAGAACCAGTTGTCATTCCAGTAGATCCTGAGGTAGAACCAGATGTTGACATACCAGAAGTAGAACCAGAAGTAGACAATCCTGAAGTTGAACCGGATGTTGACATACCATCAGTAGATGATGTTGTAGCTCCGCTTGTTGAGCCTGTTGTTCTGCTTGTACTATTTGTACTGCTGGTAGTTGAGCTTCTGGTAGTACTGTTTGTTGTTTTGGACCTGCCAGAAGAAGTACTAGAAGTTCTTTGTCCTGAAGTTGAGGATGTAGACGAGGTTGATGCAGTGGTTTGATCCACATTATCAGCAGGTGCAGAAGCATTGGTTCTGGTAAATCCTAAAAAAGCTACTGAAGAAATCAAACATACAACAAGTATTAAATCATTTTTTTTCATAACCTATAAGTTTAAATTTTTTGTTTTTAGTTTTCTAAAAAATTGATGCCATAAATTTCATTTGTAAATTGAAATTTAAAATCTATTAAACAGGAATTATCCGGCATAAAGAATGAGAGGATCAATAAATATAAATTCTTATCATTGTTACTTTGGTAAAATCTAACACCAATTGAGCAGTAATGGAAAAATTAAAAAATATTGCCGGATTAGTTTACAGGGCAATTATATTCGTGCTTAAATGTTTGTTCATCAGGCCTTTATTGTGGTTTAAGGAATTGTCACCTAAACATAAATGGATTTTTGGCTTAGGGGCAGCAAGTTGTTTCATTTTATTATTAGTCAGCGGGCCTATAATCCTTTATTACTCGGTCACCTCCAGTGTTTTCGGAAAAATGCCTGATAATGCAGAGTTACTGGCAATAAAAAAATACCAGGCATCGGAAGTATATTCCTCGGATAGTATTCTATTAGGAAGATATTTTGTTGAAAACCGTTCTGAAGCCAAGTATGATGAAGTAAATAAAATTATGTTTGATGCCATTATTGCTACGGAAGATGCCCGTTTTTATGAACATAAAGGTGTGGATACCAGAAGCTTAATCAGAGTATTGTTTAAAAGTGTCCTGCTAGGCAAAAATTCGGGTGGCGGCAGCACGCTAAGTCAGCAACTGGCTAAAAATTTGTTTGGAAGAAAAAATTATGGTTTGTTGACTATGCCCGTCAATAAAATCAAAGAAGGCATTATTGCCAATCAATTGGAAAAACTTTATAGTAAAAAAGAAATATTGATGCTTTACGTAAATACTATTTCATTTGGAGAAGACACATATGGCATCAAAACAGCCACCCAACGTTTTTTTAATATTACTCCTGACAAAATAAAACCTGAACAGGCAGCAGTATTGGCTGGTTTGCTAAAATCCCCATCAGCTTACAATCCCAGAAAACGACCTGAAAAAGCATTGGAAAGGAGAAATCTTGTTATTCAGCAAATGCTGAAATACAATTATATAGATAAAGCACAAGCAGATGAACTAACAGCTAAGCCATTGGTGCTCGATTACCATCGAATGGATAATAATGATGGTTTAGCTCCTCATTTCAGGGAAAAACTAAGACAGGAACTTGAAGTATGGCTAGAAAACAATCCATCAAAGGATGGAAAAAAATATAATTTACATACAGATGGTTTGAGAATCTATACCACACTTAATGCCCGATTGCAATATTATGCTGAAATAGCTGCAAGTAATCATCTCAAAAGGATGCAACCATATTTATTAAATGACATAAGGGCACAAGGGTATTTTAGAAGAAAT
>JANYCH010000173.1 GCA_025360395.1 Cytophagales bacterium
CTTTCATTAAAAAGCCAACAATCACAACATTGCCAAATGATACTTCATTTTGTACAGGCGATAGTGTAAGGCTTATTTCCAATTCGCCTACAGGCAATATATGGAAACAATCGGGTTTTAGGACTCCTCTTGGTACGAACCAAACCATTATGGTAAAAAGTTCGGGCAAATTTTACCTGGATATAACAAATGGGAATTGTTCAGGGCGTGACAGTATAACTCTGGTATTTAACAGCAAGCCTTTTTCAGGATCTATTTCCGGCCCGGCTGTATTTTGTCCGGGAACGTCAGTTCAATTGTTTAATGGTTCAACAGCAAGTCCTAATCAACAATGGATTAAGAACGGAATTGAATTGAAAGATTCTGTTAAAAGAACCTTAATTGCAAATCAACCAGGGACTTATCAAATAAAATCAACAGCCCTTAATACTAAATGCTTTTCATATTCTACACTTTTCACATTGAATGAAAGCATTACAACCAAACCGGTATTAAATTATCAGGGAAATCAGACTATTTGCCAACGTGAAATTCTTCCTATTTCTATTTCGAATTTTACCACTGGACAGGATCAGTGGTATTTATCTAATGCACAATTGACAGACAATTTTGGCAGATCCCAGAATTATCCGGCTTCAAAAGCAGGAAATTATAAAGTCATCAGGACCAATCAGGATAAATGTAAATCGGTTTCTGACAGTGTGATATTGAAAATAAACAATAACCCTGTTTTAAAATTAAGCCAATCCTTAAGTACTGTCTGTAAAAATGTAAGGGTCAAATATTCAGTATCTGATACAAATATATCGTCAGGGACAACGTATCAATGGTTTATAAACGGCAATCTTGTTCAATCTGTCGTTGGAAATACATTGATCATAGACACATTGAGTAAAAATAGTTTAATAAAGGTGAGTAAGATTTTTTTAGGAACCTGCTTAAAAGAAACTCTTGTAGCAGATAGTGTCACAACCATTATTAAGAAACCATTTACTATAGGAACTGAGATAAGTCCCCCCTCTTGTTATAACAAAAACGGAAGTATCTCATTATTCCCCATTACTGGATATACCATTCTTGGTGGCACATTAAAATCTTTTTCTAACTTTTCATTAGGCGAAGGAAATCACACGGTTTCAGTGCGGGAGAATTCAAGTTTCTGCGTTGTGGATACCTCATTTACATTGACTGATTTCAGCAAATTTGATTACACAAAAAGCATTGTTCAACCGGACTGTGGGAAATCAAACGGAACTCTGACAATTAGTCCCGATGCCAATTATAGATTTTCAAGTGATACTATAAAAAGTATATTCACTCAAAACCTGGATGCACGGAAATATACATTTTTTATAACTCTGGGAAATTGCACTAAAAAGGATTCTGTTATTGTTCTTGGAAAGGCACAATTCAAAGTAAATGCCAGTATTGTTCAGCCAACTTGCAGCAATACTGGTTCCATTAAACTATCTACCAACCCGCCTCTTTTATTTACTGTTTCAAAAAGCCTGAATAAAGCAAACAATCCTGGACTTGGTGTAGGGAAGTACGATGTTACGGTAACTGATAATAGTACCAGATGTGGAATAGATACCAGTTTTGTTTTGAGCAATCCTAATGCAGTTTATATTAAACTATTAAAAACTGACAGTGTTATTTGCAGGGGTAACGCAATAAAACCAAAATATTTAAATCTTCAGGATACATCAAAGCTTACATTTAATTGGTTTAAAAAGGGATCATTGGTTTCTCAAAAGTCCAGTCCAAATCTGAAAGATTCGGGTACTTATGTTTTAATTGTTAGAAACCTGGAGGGCTGTTCTGCAAAAGATTCACTTAAACTTATATCATTTACTGCCGACGCAGGACATGATACTAGTATTTGTATTGATAATGGTCAAATATCTTTGAAAGCTGTTCTGAAAGATAAACTTGCAAAAGGTATTTGGAGTTCGGAAGGATTTGCAACAGTGAACTTTCCTGATAGCATGAAAACCACAGTTTCAAATCTTCAACCATTTGGTGCTCAAAAAGGACAGGATGCAAACAGATTTGCATGGAGCGTGACAAAAGCTGGTTGTACCGAAATAGATACAGCTAAAATATATTATGCTAAAGTGGTGATTACCATATTGGACAGAGATAGTGTATTCGCTGGGGATGATATTGATGTTAAAGTAACAGTAAATGATAAATATTCTTTGGGTGATAAATTAACATTAACAACTGATAGCATTAAGCCAGAATCCCCTTTTATATCGGTTGACACTTTAGGTGGTAATTTTATCCGTTTTAAAACAAAGGCAACTGTATTGTCAAAAGATTCCATCTCTTATTATCTTTCAAACCAATGTGGCGCTTCCAGTACAGCCAAAGTGATTATAAAAACGAAAAACAGCCCGCCTTATCCATTGACTATTCCAAGCAGTGTAAAAAAGGGCAAACTATTTGAATATTCTTTTCCCGTCGCAACCCTTGACAGGAATAAGAACATTGGCCTTTCCACAATTTCATTTGATAAATCCTTATCAGGGGCAAAAACTTCCTGGAGATATAATAGTGACAGTTCTCGGATCGTATTTAGCGTAGATTATGCTTCAGTGCCCAATTTTGCCGGATATGATAGGGCACAGTTCAGGATTTGTGATAAAATTATTGTTGATAAATGCCCCGAACTTATATTTGAAATTAATGTAGAAGAAGGACTTCTTGCGTATAACGCGGTCTCACCCAATGGCGATCATAAAAATGACTTTTTTCTGATTGAAGGGATTCAGCCTGGAAGTAAAGTTTCTGTTCAAGTTTTTAATCGCTGGGGTGACATAGTTTACAATGAAGATGACTATAACAACACCACAAGAAGGTTCGAGGGTGGCAACCTGCCGGATGGTACTTACTATTATATCATTGATCAGGGAAACGGAATAAAGCTGATTGAAGACTTTTTGGTAATTAAAAGGTAATCCTTTAAGGCAACACCATGCCCGGAATATCTGTTTCTGGGTAGCCATTAAACTATAAACCATTTCCTTTTTCCTGTAACAAACCCTGATTTTTCATTTGGTAATTTTATTATGTAATAATTAACATAATGAAAACACTGAAATTCACTACCGATATCAAATGCTCCGGGTGCATAGCCGGGGTAAGCCCATTCCTGAATGCAGATCAGAATATCTCAAACTGGAATGTGGATATAAATGATCCAAAAAAGATTTTAACCGTTGAAACCGATCTGAAAGAAAGCGAAGTGATTGACCTTGTGGCCAGGGCAGGCTTTAAGGCAGGGTTGTTAGTTATGAATGATAAATTATGAACGATGAGTAATGAGTGATGAAT
>JANYCH010000177.1 GCA_025360395.1 Cytophagales bacterium
TAGCCGCCGCGGAATAGAAGAAATGCCGGCCGTGGACCCCAACTACCAGGGACGCGAGCAGACACAGGCCAAGCATTTTCTCCTGAAAAACAGATGAAGCTACCAACCTTCCTTCTTCAGAATCAGAAGTGGCTTTGATAAGTTCTATCAAAGGTCCATCTTCATTTGCTGTAAATACGTTTTTACGTAACTGTGCCTTATTTTTAGCAATTACACTATTTGCCGCATTTACAATAACCTGGGTACTTCTGTAATTTTGTTCTAGTTTAAAGACTTTTAAGTCAGAATAATCCTTCTCAAAATTCAATATGTTTTGAATGTCTGCACCACGAAAGCCATAAATACTTTGGGCATCGTCACCAACTACACAAATATTTTCAAATACCGCAGCAAGTTTTCTGGTGATCGAATATTGTGAAATATTAGTATCCTGAAACTCATCTACCATTACATATTTAAACCTGTGTTGGTATTTGTGTAAAACATCTTCATGAGTTTTGAAAAGCACATGTGTGTTATACAAAAGGTCATCAAAATCCATTGCACCGGCCTTAAAGCAGCGCTGGACATATAAACTGTAAATTTTCCCCATTAATGGGCGCATAGAACTTTCGTCATCAGCCTTGATAAACGTGTCATTCATGTATTCATTTACAGAGATCAGCCTGTTTTTTGCCCCTGAAATTCTTGACAATACCCCGGAAGGTTTATAAATCTTATCATCAAGGCTTAGCTCATCTAAAATCGTCTTGATTAAAGATTTGCTATCGTCTGTATCATAGATCGTGAAATTGCTGGGATAGCCAATTTTCTCGCACTCAGCCCTTAGTATTCTTGAAAAAACAGAGTGAAAAGTACCCATCCATAAGTTCCTTGCTTCATTTCCTACCACCTTTTCAATACGGCTCCGCATTTCTTTGGCAGCTTTATTGGTAAAAGTGAGTGAAAGAATATTGTATGGATCAGTTCCTTTTTTGATGAGATGTGCAATACGGTAGGTCAAAACCCTTGTTTTCCCAGAACCAGCACCTGCCAGGATCATAACCGGTCCCTCCGTTTGAAGAACAGCCTCTCTTTGAGGTTCATTTAATTCATCTAAATAACTCATTTTTATATTTACGAATTACGATAATTTTTTTATTTTCGAATTACGATTTGAAGCCGGAGTACTCAATATTGATTGTTAGAAGCACAAATCGTACGTCGTAAATCTAAAAGCGTAAACCAATCATGTATTAAAAACAAACCCGCTTTCAATTTCATTTTCGACAAAATCAACCTGAACGCCATATAAATACATCACGTGTTTCTTTTCAATATAAACAGGGATATTATCTATCAGGTATTCATCATCGCCTGATTTTTTCTGGTCAAATCCGATTACAAAGCTGGTTCCTGCGCAGCCAGCACCTTTCATGCCAATCCTTAAACCATATTCAGAAGGAATATTTTTTCTTTCAAAAATATATTTGATTTGGTTAATGGCCTGAATACTTATTTTAACGGGGATTTCTTTGAACATGGCAGGGGCCAACCATGCAAATATACGTTACCAGGCACTAGAAAAAAATACCGCCCGGATAGTAAACCACATCCAGGCGAAATAGGAAAATTATTTTTTGACAGGGGCTTTTGCCGCTGGCTTTGCAACTGTTTTTTCTGCTGGTTTTTCAACAGCTTTCACTACCAGTTTATCCACAGTCGTTTTTGCAGCTGATTTAGTTTTTTTTGAAGCAGTTTTTTCTGCCTTTTTCATGTTTTTTATAATCTTACCTGATATTTTTTTTGCACTGTTCTTTACAGTCCTGTCTAGTTTCTTATCAGTACCTGGACTTATTGCTTTTAAAGCCTCTTTGATTTTATCCGCCACCTTTTCAAACAGGTCTTGTTTTAGTTTTTTGTTACCCATAATAATTCATAATGATGAAGTACAAATGAAGCAATATCTTTCATTACTTCCATATTAAGGTTATGTTAACTAATTGTTAAGTAAAATTTGAAAAAGTGCTTGTGTTACGATGTTTAAACCTTTGAAAATTAATTATTTATAAAATTTTGATGGTATATAAGGTTGGCTGACTTTTCTATAGGATAATTAAATCATACAAGAAATAATGATTTTGTTATTATGATTTAATGTTTTATTGCCCTTATCATTTCTCTTTTTCCAGGTGGTCCCGGGATTTTTTCCACTTCAAAGCCTAGGTTTATTAAATTTCTTTTAAAAGCTCCCTGGGCACAATAAGTCGTTAAAATGCCATCTGTAACCATGGAATCATATATTTTATTCAATACAGAGAATTCCCAAACTTCGGCTTGTTTAGAAGGGGCAAATGCATCATAGTAAACCAGGTCATAATAGTCTTTTGGAAATGCAACTAAATTTATATCAGTGTTGAATTTTTGGAGAATAAAATGATCTGATAATATGATGGCTTCATTCCAGTTAGCTTCATGTAAGTCCATAAGGTGTTTGCCAGTTCCGATCACCTTATCATAGTTTAACCTGGAATATATTTCTTTCTCCAATGGATATTTTTCTACTGAATCATAAAAGATGGTTTTATGATTTGCTTCAGCAAATTGCCAGCTTAACAATGCGTTCAGACCGGTACCAAAGCCAAATTCAAATATTTTAATCCGGTCTTTGGTATTTGCAACGAACTCCAGGCCAGATTTTATGTAAACATGCAAAGACTCAGCTATAGCGCCTTTTCTTGAATGATAAGTTTCATCAAGTTCAGGGAGGAAGATGGTGAAAGAGTTGTCATCAGTGAGTATAATTTGATGTGTCAAGTTTTAATATTAAAATTGTAGACCTATAAGGTTTTAAAAACCTATAGGTCTTTCGTAATAGTTATGTCAAACAGCAAGCAAAAGTACTTCGAAAGTTTTCAAAGCGAAAAAATATATCACATTTACAATCATGCAGTTGGTAATGAGAATCTTTTTCGTGACCGGGAAAATTATTTGTACTTTCTCAAAAAATACGGACAATACATCTTTCCAATATGTAAAACATTTGCTTATTGCCTGATGCCAAACCATTTTCATTTTTTGGTTGAAGTCAGAAGCAGGGAAGAATTGTATAAACAATTTACAACACTTAAGCCTGAGAACAACATACTTACAGCAGAAGATTTAAATGTACCTGAATTTGTTATGCAACAGTTTAGTAATTTGTTTAATGCTTATGCTAAAGCTTATAATAAAGTCTTTAAAAGGAGAGGAGCATTGTTTAATGATTATTTAAGAAGAAAACAGGTAGGTTACGACCAATATTTTTCTTCTTTGGTTTATTACATACATGCTAATCCAATACACCACAAATTTGGTGAACATATAAGTGATTGGGAATTTACATCTTATGAATCTATGCTCTCTAATATACATACAAAACTTGAAAGGGAGCAAGTTATTAGGTGGTTTGGGAATAGTAATAAGTTTGCGGAATTTCACAAAAAATCATCTCATTGGAAGCCTGATGAAATAGCAGAATTGGAATTTTGTTAGCATCCAGACCTATAAGGTTTTTAGAACCTTATAGGTCTATTTATTTATAAATAAATTTGAATTGGTATATATTAGAAAATATTTGCTTAAAATTGAAGTTTAGATCATTCAAACCTATAGACATTCTTTGATTAACATTAATTATGCAAGTTTTTAAACAAGCCATTGTTGTATCAGCAATGATTTTATTCTCACAAATCCTTTCAAATGCTCAAAACTGGGTATTACCCTCAGGAGTAGTTACAGATGCAGCCCCTAACAATTTTATTGGAATACAAGGGGCAGGAGATAAACCACTAAGAATAAGTGCTGATAATGCCAGTCCGATACAGTTTTTTACTGGCTCACCAACATCAAAACGAATGGAAATCAATTCGAGTGGAACACTTTCAATAGGCAGTAATGTTGGTACAGGATTTACTTCTCAAAACTTAGTAATCGCCACACTAGGAGGTGGTACAGGTTATCAGGGTGGATGGACAAGAAATGCTGCCATTACCATATATTCACAATTGCCTAATACTCAATTATCTATTGGCTGTGGAGGAGGCGCAGGCTCTTTTTACATAGGTAATAAGTCTGGAAGTACTGGTGGAACTGAACCAATTATGAGTTTAAGTCTAGAAACAAATACCTCTGTCAGTGGTTCTTTAAATGCACAAAATACACTTTATGTAGGTGGTAACTCTTCTCCTTTCAAAGACTACAAATTTGCAGTAAATGGAAAGTCTAATTTGACAGGTAGTGTTTCTATAGGAGCGATTGATACAACCGCTAAGCAATTATTAAATATCTCAAGTACAGGGGGTAGTCAATTTATCCAATTTACGAGAAAGCCTGATGGGACGCCATCTGGTATAAATGGAAGTAGCGGAATTTTGTTATCAGATGGAGCCAAAATCTCTCAAACTTCTTTTCCTAATTATGGGAGTGGGGCATTAGATATTGTAAATGGAAAAGCCAAAATTTCACTTTACGATGGTGCTGTCCATTTTGGCGGATTAATTGGGGCAGGTAATATTGGAGGAGAGTTTAATTTTAACAACCTTGTTTGGGTCAATAGCTTATTTGTATCAAACTTCGGAGATCCAGGGCCACTTACTATTGATGCGATTCCAGCGGGTTTTAAATTTGCAGTAAATGGCAAATCAAACTTTCTG
>JANYCH010000215.1 GCA_025360395.1 Cytophagales bacterium
ATCCTTACATAATGAAATAAAGGAGCCCTGAAATTTGGCATATCGCATGGTTTGGGTGGATTTTCCCACCAGTTACCAGCAATTCCGGGAGCATCTTCACAAGACGAGGATATACAATAGTCTGGCTCATTGATTATTTCCCAGAACTTGACATATTGCTTGTAAGTGGTTACAGTTTTAAAAATGTATAAAGCAAAAGGGTTCTTTTCATTTACAGGAGTACCGTTCAAGCCTCCATCCCATATCGGTTCATAAAGTCTTTTATAGGCCTGTGGATATTTATCACAACCAAAATACTTAACGCTGTCCATGTTATCTTTGATATATTGAATATGGACCGGATCAGTACTTGTTACATCAAAATAAGTCCCCAAATAACAGGCATGATCTTTCATCCCAATGGCTTTATAATGCTCAAATTCTTTCAAACGAATATCATAACCGTATCTTTCTAGAAAGTCATGAGGTAATTTTACCCTAAAACTTTTTGAATTGGCACCTAATGTATTGTATCCCTTTGCAATATCTGAAAGGGAAATATCGTTCCAGGCAGTATTGTAATAACCTGGGTTTGTCCCATATAAAAACTCTCCATTATAAGCCTTTACAGAATCATTGGCAGTGTAGGAAACCTGGGCAAACAACCTTGGCACAAAAATTGACGTGGCAATAAATATTACAAGTAGAATTTGACGCATAATTAGATTATTTTTATTAATGTTATAAACTATCACAGATTACTTCATTTCCGTGACTAACAATCTTAAAAATAGGAAAAACACATTAAATTTGGAAATTAACGGGGAGAAATTATAGCGCATGGAAATTGCTTACTTTTTAAAATTATTTAGAAGAAACTGGATATTTATTGCCTTGATCGCAATAGCCGCAGCTGGGATCACTTTTACATTGATTTCTTTAAAAAACAAAGAATATTATTCAAGGGCGCAACTCTCTGCTGGTATCACAGATAAAAACCAGGTTTCATTCGACAAATCGGAACTAAGCTGGAATGAAGTGAACAGTAAGTTTACTAACTTCCTTGAGTTCCTGAATTCAAAAGAAGTATATACAATGCTTTCTTACAGGATGTTGCTACAGGAAATTGAAAGTAAAGGCGCGTATAAACCCGAAGAGTACCAGGAACTTTTAAAAAAATATTCTGCTTCAAGTGTTGAAGCCGCCAGGTCCATTGTAAAAAAGAAATATGACCGTGAAGAACTCCTGGACCTGAATAATAAGGACGATCAGACAATATACGACATGTTAAAAATCCTGTATTACGATCAGGGCATATTATCTAAAACATTGCAGATTTCAAGGATTACTGGATCTGATTATTTTAAGATAGAAGTAAAAACTCAAAACCCACGTTTATCTAGCTCTCTGGTGAATTTTTATTGCCAGGAAACTATCAGGGTAAATGATATCATAGAAAATAACAGAGCTGAAAAATCTGTGGCGTTTTTCAAAGAGCTCAGGGACAAGAAAAAAGCAGATTTTGAAAGGAAATTAGATTCACTCAGCAAGGTTAAATCCGGATCTCAGGTTATTGATTATTCCGCGCAAAGTGGAGCACATATTGATAGGATTTCTACGCTGGAAAGTGCCAAAAATGAGGAAGAAAAGAAAGTTTTAGGATTAAGAAGAGCAATTGGAAATATAGATTCTCAGCTTAACCAGGCGCAAATTAAGAGCAACCAGGCGCATCAAACCAACAGCTCCATAATTAATCTAAAAGCTAAAATTGAAAAATTAAACGAAAAATATATTAACAGTGGATTTAAGGAAAAGGCACTGGCTGACTCTGTTGTTCAATTACGGCACCAGTTAGAAAGGCAATTGTCAAACCTAAACCAAAACGTAAGTATTGGGGTTGATGAATCATATAAAGACCTTGTACAAAAGAAAATAGACTACGAAGTTGAGCTGTCCATGGCTGAAGCATCCTTAAGTTCCATCCAGGGAAGCATTTACTCAAGCAAAAGCTCTTTGACAAGTTTTGCAGGCAATGAAGCTACACTTACCCCCCTAGAAATGGGTGTGACAGTCGCGAAAGATGAATATATGAACGTGGTTGAAAAGTATAATGATGCAAGAAATGAAGCAATGAAAAACGGCGCAATCATTCGCCAGATAGAAGTAGGGCAACCTGCTGATGAGCCAGAACCTCTAAAAAGAGTTGTTTTTTCTGGTGTGGCTTCTGTAGCCTCCTTTATAATTGGTCTGTCAGTTTTGTTTCTTATTGCCTATTTCGACAATACCATAAAAAATCCGGAGAACTTTGGGAAAAATACGGGTCTTCCTTTATTGGGCTGCGTTTATTCTTTACCAAAAAAATCTTCTAACCTCGATCATGTCTTTTTCGAAAACGGGCAACATACATCTGATGGTAGTAAATTCAAAGAGCAGCTAAGGAATATCAGGTATGAAATTGAAAAGGATCCACAGAATAAGG
>JANYCH010000272.1 GCA_025360395.1 Cytophagales bacterium
AATTTTATACGCAGCCTACTGGTATAGAAGTGGCACCAACACCACCATGCGCAATCATTTAAAAGATATTGTGGATGCTACATTGTCATTGATAAATAAACCCAAGTGTAATGTTTTAGATATTGGTTGTAATGACGGCACTTTATTAGATTATTATCCGGCTGATTTTGAAAAGTACGGCTCTGAACAGGCATGTAAAGAAGCAGGAAAACTATCCATTGAAGGAAAAGAATATGTGGTTGGAGACGGGGATGTAATGCATTTCAGGTTCAATGTGTAAATAATGAATGAATTAAAGCTTTAGAGAATTGATGGACTACCATCAATTCTTCAATTCATCAACTTTCAATTTCATGTATCCAGAATATAAATCATCCAATTTCCCGCAAATAGCGACAGACATCCTTAAATTCTGGGATGAAAATAAGGTATTTGAAAAATCTGTTTCAGAAAGGGAAGGTTCGCCTTCTTTCACCTTTTTTGAAGGCCCGCCTTCAGCTAATGGAACACCAGGTATTCACCATGTCATGGCCAGGACTATCAAAGATATTTTCTGCCGTTATAAAACCATGCAGGGCTTTCAGGTAAAACGCAAAGGCGGCTGGGATACACATGGTTTGCCTGTTGAACTTCAGGTTGAAAAAGAACTTGGAATTACGAAAGAAGACATCGGCAAAAAAATAAGCATTGAAGAATACAATCAGAAATGCCGGGAAACAGTAATGAAATATAAGGATCAGTGGGATGAACTCACGATCAAAATGGGATATTGGGTAGATCTTGAAAATCCCTATATAACCTATCAGAATGAATACATTGAATCCTGTTGGTGGCTGCTTAAAGAATTGTATAAGAAGGATTTATTATACAAAGGTTATACAATACAACCCTACTCCCCTGCTGCCGGTACGGGGCTAAGTTCTCATGAATTAAACCAACCCGGGACATATAAAGATGTCAGGGATACAACCATTGTTGCGCAATTTAAAGTAGTTTCAAGTTCATCTTTGTCAAAGTTCGAAACTTTGACAAAGATTGTCGGCGATGTATATTTCCTGGCCTGGACTACTACCCCTTGGACTTTACCTTCAAATTCAGCGCTGGCTGTTGGTGAAAATATAACCTATGTTTTGGTAAAGACATTTAATCCTTACACACATTTGCCTGTAAATGTGGTACTTGCAAAAGATCTTTTAGGCAAATATTTTTCAGAAAAGGCAAAAGAGATTCCTTTCGAAACTTATAAACCGGGAGAAAAACTTATCCCCTTTGAAATTTTGGGAGAATTTAAAGGAAAAGAGCTTGTGGGAATTACCTATGAGCAACTTATGCCTTATGTTAAACCTTCTCAACCTGCTTTCCGTGTTATAGCTGGCGATTTTGTAAGCACAGAAGATGGTACAGGAATTGTTCACATTGCCCCTACATTTGGAGCTGATGACTTTAGGGTGGCCAAACAAGCCGGAATCCCGGCAATCACAGTAAAAAATGACCTGGGAGAAGATGTCCCTTTAGTGGATAAACAAGGAAGATTCGTGAAGGAAGTCCTGGATGAAAAGTTTGGTTTTTCCGGTGAATATGTCAAAGAGGCTTATTTAAATGAGAATGAAATAGAGCCTGATCGCCAAAAACAGGAACAACTTTTGGTCTCTAAAGGCATTGTTTCGAAAGTGGAAAAATACATTCCTGTTGATGACCGTATTGGTATAAAACTAAAACTTGAGAATAAAGCTTTTAAAGTAGAAAAATACGAGCACACCTATCCACATTGCTGGAGAACAGATAAACCAATCCTCTATTATCCATTGGATTCCTGGTTTATTAAAACAACAGCTGTAAAAGACAGGCTTGTAGAATTAAATAAAATGATCAACTGGAAACCGGAAAGTACAGGAACAGGAAGGTTTGGAAACTGGCTTGAAAACCTGGTAGACTGGAACCTTTCAAGATCACGTTACTGGGGTACTCCCCTCCCGATCTGGGTAACCGAAGATCGCAGGGAATTCAAATGCATTGGTTCAATTGAGGAATTATCGAAGGAAATTGAAAAGGCCAATGCCTCGCTGACAACCGTCAACCGGCAACCGTCAACTCTAAAAGACCTTCATCGTCCGTACGTCGACAATGTAATCCTTGTTTCAGATTCTGGGAAACCTATGAAAAGGGAGACAGACCTGATTGATGTG
>JANYCH010000222.1 GCA_025360395.1 Cytophagales bacterium
GGTTAATATAAATACGCCTCAGACAATAACTATTAATTACATAGTAAATGGAGGAACGGTTAAAACGGGAAATGCTGAAAAACTTTGTAATGGAGATGCAATACAATTTGATGCACTTCCACTAAACAGCAAAAGCTGGAATTGGAGCGGCCCTAATAATTTCACATCAACCATAAGAAACCCGGTTGTAAACAATTTTTCTTCCGCAAAAGCTGGCAATTACAGGATTGACATCATTGATTTGAACGGATGCTCTTCAAATTCCAATTTTAGCCTGACAAATTGTGTCGTCACTTCATTAAATGAAGAATATGAAGGGAAGATCAATTTAAATATATACCCTAATCCTGCGAAAGATCATATAATAATTGAATCCCAGTCAAGCATGGAGTCATTTTCAATTGTAGATATAAATGGAGTTACTATTCAAAATCAGAATTTCATTGAACCCGGTTTGACGAAGATAGTTTTCAATGACCCTATAAAAAATGGTGTATACTTTATAGTGTTAAAAAACCTTGATAAGGTATTAAGGTATAAAATAGTTATTCTATAAAAATACCAATAATACTTCTACTGATAAATAGGTTTTCAATTTCAGATATAAAATTCAGGGAAGAATAATTAGTAAACGATGAAATTATTTACGGGTTCAAAATATGCATAGCCAAGGGCTTTCTCCAAATAATAATACTGTAAAAGATGCCCAAAATTTTCGTAATAGTTTTTTTATTTTCTATTGTAGTTTGCAAATCGCAAAATTACTTTAATATCTCAATACTGCAGAAAGCGGGTAAAAATAGCGTCTGGTTTTATGCACTGAACCAGTATGATAATTATAGCAGCCTCACTTACGATAAAGCAATTAATCTTGCACCTGCTAATACGAACTCCAAATTACAAATGTGCGATTGGGATGGTGATGGATATGAAGATATAGCCACTATTCAGAAAAACAATACAAACTCTGGTATGGTTGAGGTGCATGTATTATCAGGAGCATCTAATATGCAGACCTTTATTCTTCATACAGGTTCTAATTTAGCTGCCATTCCGTCGACCGATTGTGTTTTACTTGCTGATTACAATAATGATAAGAAGCCAGATTTGTGGTACATCAAAAAAAATCCTGGGAATGGAAGTATGGAAGTACTTATATTATCCGGTGCTGATAATTTTAATACCTTCCTGCTTCATGTTGCCACAATCTATTCAACCGGATTAGCAACAACTTTTAATGAAACAGAAGACATCAAGCTTGGAGATTATAATAATGACGGAAAAATAGATTTATGGTACATTAAAAAAAATGGGACCACATCAACGGAGCTATCCATATTAGATGGCAGCACTAATTTTCAAACTTACTTTTTTAAAGGAAATACCCAGCTGGCACCTTCTGACAATACAACCACCTTTGATATTGCAGACATAAATACTGATGGAAAAAAAGATTTATGTATATTAAAAAAAGGAAATACAAGTTCAAACACTACTGAATTACATGTTTTAAGCGGACAAGATTTTAATACTTTTATAGTTCATACCACAACTGGCTTTAAAGAAACAGATGATAATTATGATTTGTTTATTGGTAACTACAAATTTGCTGACCCCAATAAAAATGTTTCTCAATGGGCATCAATACCATCTAATGGAGATGCGTGGGTAGCGACTGACAGTCTTGGCAGAACATTACCTACCTCTGATGAATGCAGAGCTTTTCGCTCAGATAAATATGTAGGCATGTTTTATTATTTATGGCATGGCGATGGCGAACCAGTCAATGGTCCTCCGGTACATCCTATTACAAATAATACTGAACAACTTGCTAACGGCAAACAAATCCTTATTCAAGATAAGAATTCGTATTGGGCTGAGCCAGAAGCTGGATATTATCGTTCTACCGATCCATGGGTAATAAGAAGAAATCTGCAAATGTTCACCAATGCAGGCATTGATTTCATTTTTTTCGATTGTTCCAATGGTCTATTATATCTCCCTGTTGTAGAAGCTTTGTGTAAAGTTTCAAGACAAATGCGAACGGAAGGCCTTCAAACGCCATACATTGCTTTTTTGATTTATACTGATGCTACGAATACAATCACCAACCTATATAATAAATTTTACGAGAATAATCTTTACTCCGACCTGTGGTTTCGCTGGAAAGGGAAACCTTTAATCCTGGCACCGGCAGATAAGATTACAAATCCAATTATCCGTAATTTTTTTTCGTTTCGATACAGTTGGGCCTGGACCGATCCTACAATTCCAGACAGTTGGCAATGGATAGATAATTACCCACAGGATTATGGTTGGGATGGAGATAAAAATGTTGTCGAACAGCTTTCTGTAGCAAAAGGCTCGCATCCAAATGGAAATGACGGTGTGAGTTATCACAATGGTTCAGAACCTCCATTGAATAATTTGTTACAAACAGATTTTACTCATTTAGGGCTAAAATTTGAAGAACACTGGAAACGTGTTCATGAGCTAGATCCGCAGCTTGTGATGATTACCCAATGGAATGAATGGATCTCTGGAGTTTATGGCCAAACTCCCTCCGAAATGTTTCTTGGAAGGATTAGACCTTGGTATGCTATAGATGAATTTAACATGGAATTTTCGAGAGACATTGAACCCATGAAAGGCGGATATTCTGACAATTATTATTACCAAATGATTAGTCATATAAGAAAATATAAAGGGATGCAAAAGCAAAGTATTGTCGGAAGTCAACAAACTATATCAATAGATGGCTCATTTGACGAATGGAGCAAGGTAAGTCCCGTATATACTGATCCTAAAGGAGACACAGAGCATCGTAATTCATTAGGTAGTGATAACCATACACTGTACTCAAATAATACGGGAAGGAATGATATTATAGAATCGAGAGTTGCGGATGATAATGAAAATATTTATTTCTATGTAAAAACCCGTGATAAACTGACTGCATATACCGATCCCAATTGGATGTTTTTGTTTATAGATTCTGATAAAAATAAATCAACTGGATGGCAAGGATACGATTATGTTGTTAACATGGGCGTGAATAGTATAAGTCAAACTTCTATAAAAAAGTGGGAAGCAAATACATGGAAGGATATAGGCACCTGTAGTTTTAACGCTACCAGTAACGAGATGGAGATAAAAGTTCCCAGAATAATGATTAATCAAACACAATCAAATATTTCATTTTATTTTCATTGGGCAGATAATATGCAGAATGTAAAAGATATTTTACAGCTTTTTATCAATGGAGAGTCTGCCCCAGATCGCAGATTCAACTACACGTATGATGTTACAAGGCAAATCTCTTTGTGGGATTTTATCAATAGCCCAGATAATTGGACTATCAGCAATAACCTGAGCGGGAGTGCTAATAATAGCATATATTCATTAAGCATCACAGGATGCGATCCTAATATAACTTCGCCAGATAATTTAAATTTAGATGCTTCTGCATATAAAACATTAGTGATAAACATGCAGAATAATACTTCAGATAATATAGGTCAGTTGTACTGGACAACTAATACATCGCCAGGACAAGACGAGACACAGCACGTGGATTTCCCTATAATTGCCAATGATGGTGGCTATCGGACTTATATGATAGATTTAAGTACCAACAATAAATGGACAGGCAAAATTAAACAAATACGTTTTGATCCAGTTTCAAAATCTTGTTCAGGAAATGTTAATATTGATTATATAAAATTTGGAACTGGTTGTTCCCAACCAGTTCTTATCCCCTATTTAAGTATAAATAATTCTGGCTTGCAACAAACCACATCAGCCAGCTTATGCAGTGGCGGGTCACTGAAATTAAGTCCAGCACCATTGGCCAACGGTTGGACATGGGCGGCTAACAATATTTTTACATCCGCACAACGTGAAATAATTCTCAGTAATGTTCAAGCCAATCAATCAGGCACTTACACTGCACAATACATAGATGAAAATGGATGCTCTAATCATATAGATTATATAATCAATGTTAGTGTGTGTACTGGACTAAACAATCTAGCAGATGAAGTCAATCTTACTCTATACCCAAATCCAAGCAATAACCTAGTAACAGTAAACAGCGGACAGTTATCGGTAAACCAAATAGTAATTACTGATGTGCATGGAAAAATAGTACACTTTGATCTCAATGCTTTTACAGGAAGCAAAACTATTAATTTAGAAGGTCAAGCCCAGGGATTATACTTTGTTAAAATATCTGGAAGTCAATTCGAAAAAGTACAT
>JANYCH010000236.1 GCA_025360395.1 Cytophagales bacterium
CAAAAACCCTAATGCCTGCGAAATTGATTTTAATTTTTCTTGCTGAGCACCGTTAGAATTAAAGTATTTATAATTATATAAGCCAGTCAAGACAAGGCTAGCAGCAACTCTTTCAAGTTCGTCCCGAATAATTTTGGCATTTGCCAGCGTTGATTCAGTGTTTTTTTCATTTATAGCAGCCTGACCGTTCACAAAACCATTTAATAATTTTGATATACTGCCACCTAATTTTTTGTCATTGAACTTCAGGTATTTTCCCCATAAAGGCACATCATAACCATAATCCTTATTGCCGTAATCTAATGGGATATAAAGCTGGGCAAAAGCATAATCCCAGTTTTTAAGGTTAGCACTTACATCAGAAGATGTAATTTTACTATCTGTCAGGTTTGTTTCAATCTGATATAGCAATACTGAACCAGCTAAAGATTTCTCTATCAACTCGTCTAGTGCAAATCCTTTGGCATCGAAATGCCTGTTGTATAGATTCTGTGCATCTTTAAGATTTCCAGCAACTCCATTTGAAGCTATATCAATTGGTGTTTTCTGACTTGCAGCTGCCCATCTCTTGAAATAACTTTTTACAGTATCGGCATATGCTGGTTTAATAGCCTCTGAGATTTTGATCGGAGAAGTATTAAGCTTAGGGTATGGAAAAGGGCTTCCGGTATTGTTATACATGTTCAATAATGTTTGTTCAGAAACATTATTTTCTTTAGCACTTTGCGCATAGTCAACCAAACTTTTGATCATGGCCACACGAAGGGAGTCATTGGTCATGTTGGCTTTGTTCCCCTTGTAAACCGGAATTGGCTTAGGCGGGTCCTTTGGTACAGGTGTAACTACTTCTGGTTCAGGATCCTTTTCTTTCTTTTTACAGGAACCAATAAGGAGGCAAGAGGCAAGGATCAAATAAGCAAATTGAGTAAATTTTCGGTTTTGCATGTTTATTTTGTTAGAGCTGAATAAAAATTTAACTATAAGGTTTTCTAAAAAAAATAAGCCATGAAAATAAATTAAACCCTATTAATTAATTTTCAATTACACTAATTCTTCCACAACCCGTGGCTTGTATTTTTTGGCTACTTCGGCGATGGCCCGGATATGGTCAGGAGTTGTACCGCAGCATCCTCCTACAATATTCGTTAATCCTTCTTTAAGAAATACCTCCATTTGAGCTGCCATTTCGTTAGGAGTCTGATCATAATGTCCAAATTCATTAGGTAATCCTGCATTCGGATAAGCACTCACAAAAAACTCAGATTTATCGGCCAGAACCTGCAAATAAGGTCTTAAAGCTGAAGCGCCCAAAGCACAATTCAAGCCAACACTAAGTAAGGGGATATGTGAAATAGAAATGAGGAATGCCTCTGTTGTTTGACCTGAAAGTGTGCGTCCAGATTGGTCCGTGATTGTTCCAGAAACCATTACGGGAATCCTATAACCTATTTCCTCAAAATACTCTTCTGCTGCAAACATTGCAGCCTTTGCATTTAATGTATCAATAATGGTTTCAAATAGAAGCACATCAACTCCTCCTGAAATCAAACCTTTAATTTGTTGTTTGAAAGCTATTACCAGTTCATCGAAAGTAATGGCCCTATACCCAGGATCATTCACGTCTGGAGATAGAGATGCTGTTTTGTTTGTTGGGCCCAACGCACCTGCAACATAGCGTGGTTTGTGAGGTTCTTTTGCAGTATATTCATCTGCAACTTCTTTCGCTATTTTAGCAGACAAATAATTGATATCATCCACCAGGTGTTCAATATAATAATCTGCCTGAGCAATAGTAGTCCCGCTGAAAGTATTGGTTTCGATGATATCTGCCCCCGCTTCAAAATATTGTTTATGTATTTCCCGAAGGATTTCAGGTCTTGTTAAGGCTAAAAGGTCATTATTGCCCTGTAAAGGATGTGGATGGTCCTTCAAAGCTTCATTGCGGAAATCCTTTTCTTCCAGCTTATAACGTTGGATCATTGTGCCCATTGCACCATCAAGCACTAGGATTCTTTCTTTTAAAAGATCAGTAATCAATGGTTTTGTAGTGTTCATATCCAAATTGTTTTATTAATCAATTTTATTCTAATTCAAACCCAAATAACGCTCGATTATGACTATTTTCCAATCTTAATTAAAACCATGCAAACATTGGCTGCTGTAGATATGGGATCAAATGCTATTCGGGTCCACATTGCTAATTTATTAACCACAGAAAACAAAAATGAGTTCAAGACCCTTGAATACATCAGGATACCACTAAGACTTGGAGAGGATGTTTTTAGCAAGGGTGAAATAGGGATTGAAAAAATAGATAAACTTGAAAAACTGGCTCAATCCTTAGTTTATTTATTTGAGATTTTCAATGTAAACAAGTATTTATGTTGCGCTACCTCTGCCATGAGGGATGCTACCAATGGAGAAAAAGTTACAAAAAGTATATTATCAAAAACCACTTTTAATATTCAAATTATTGATGGAGCACATGAAGCAGAAATGACATATTTTGGATTACAAAAATATCTGGGGGATGGTATCTGGGTCCACGTTGATGTGGGAGGAGGAAGTACAGAATTAAACATTTTCAAACAAAAGGCAAAGACAGCTTCAAAATCTTTCAGGATCGGAGCAGTACGTATGCTAATGAAAGAAAACATAAGCTCAGAATGGCAAAATATGATAAGCTGGCTGAAGAAGGAATTAAAAGGTGAAGGAAACATAATAACAATTGGAACAGGAGGAAATATTGGCAAAATCCATCAAATGACAGGAGCAAATGAACATGATCCAATCTCCATAAATCAAATAACAGATATTACAGCTAATCTGTCAAAATACTCAACAGAAGAAAGGATACATATATTAAAACTTAATCCTGACCGTGCCGATGTAATTTTACCCTCTTCAGAAATTTACCTGGCAGTGATGGATGCAATAGGTTCCAATAAAATGTATGCACCTAAAATAGGCCTAACTGATGGAATGCTTACCTTTTTGATAGACAGGAAATAAAAAAGGCCCGGATAAATCCAGGCCCTCTTAATTGTTTAGCGGAGTTTATTCTTTTACAATGTTGATATTTTTTATCCGTTTACCATTTCGTAAACAATTACATGATAAATACCTGTAACATATTCAGTTCCGAAAACCTGGCTATCTGTTGATTTTATATCTTTTACAATTCTTCCAAGTTCATCGTAAACCCTTGCTGAAATTCCGGGTTTGGCTTTTAAGGTAAATCCTTGGGAAGAAGGATTTGGAAAAACGGTTATGTCTTGCTCTGTTATAAATTCTTCTTCGTAACCAGTCGTAATATTGCAAGGACGGGTTTGATCAATTACTGCAAATACAGGAATTCGGTCACAAGTAGAGCCAGCTTGAATTTTTATGTCAAATATTCCTGGGAAAGAGCTTGCAGCATCGTCCCGGGTATCATCAGTAATATCCATAACGCCTGCTGCATCAAACGCAGTAAAATTCGCCCCGCTACCAAACCAAGCTGCTGTATTACCTGTTGTGGTTGGTACTAATTCGTAGGAACCAGCAGCAGGCACATTTATCGCAGTTGAAAAATTCATTGTATAAAATGTATTAAATGGCACTCCAGATTGAGTTCCTGCACAAGGAACCGCATCAGAAGTATAAGTCGCTAATATGTTTCCATTCTGTTTAAGCTGAACCTGAAAAGAAACCTTGTCTGTAGAACTACAACTGTAGATATATGGAAGTATTTTCATTTGGGTTATATTGAACGCTTTAGCAGCCACAAACCTTAGTCCGATGGCGCCTCCGTTTTGAGGACCGGCTAATTGATTATTAATACTGGAAGGGCCGGCAGTTACAGCTATTGAACTAGCGTCTTTTACGTAATATGTTTTTGAAGCAGTAATATTGGGGCTGTAATTTGCACCTGTCGAAAGCAAAGTGCCTCCGGTACTTACATCATACCACTCAAATGGACCGCCTTGTCCGTAAATTCCCAGATTCGAAGTACCCGCCTTGCAAAGGGTATCATTTCTAACAGCAGGTAATTTCGATGTTATGTTAACCTCTCCATATTGAGCCTCACAACCTGTAGCACTTGTGGTTGCCCTGTATGTTCCGGCAGTATAAACAGTATAAGTAACAGAAGTTGCATTTTTGATTACAGACCCATTTTTCGACCATTGATAACTAATACCGTTACCTGTTGCGGTTGCGTTTAAAGTTATAAATGCTGGACTGCATAATTCCTGGGCAGCACCTAAAGTTACATCAGGAAGCACACCCAAAATATCAACACTTGAAGATGTGGACCATTTACCGGCTGAATCCAGTTTGCAGGTATATTTTCCAGCTTGAGATACACCATATGTTTTCGCCGTAGTAGATGCGGATTGTACAACCACCCCATCCTTCAGCCAGGTATATGTTTTTTTGCCATCTACAGGGATTTTAGAATCCAATATTATTTGCGACAAGCCACAAATAGATTGACTTGGACCTAAATTAGGTGTTGGGTTACCAAATTTACCTGTATCAACAGGAGCCAATCTAAAATTGATAAAGGCCAGGACACCAACCAGACAAGCATTGTAATCCAATCCTCCTTCTGTATGCTGATAGTTCACAAGATCGTCACTGTATGTACCCGGTGTCCTGGTTCCCCCAACCATCAATCCGAACTGTTGGTTTTTAATGGGGATAGTCAAGGTTCTCTTTACAGCATCGCCAGGATTATCGTCTCTTAAATAAATATTTCTATGGTGAGGGAATTTAACAGGTTTCGTACCAAAGCCTACTATAAAAGATTGATTATTTGCATTCTTCCCTAAAATATAATCAATGTTGTCATAAATAAATTTGTGGGGTGTAGCGGCAGTACCATAAAGTTTTTGCCATAACGCTACAATCAAGGCAGAATTGGCATTGTAGCGAAGAGGCCCCCAACCCGTATTTCCACCTGCAAACTGGCCGTCAGATTGTACATTTCCCAAATAGAATTTTTTTACAATTGCGTCTAATGTTGACTGGGCATTGGTTTTACCCAAAAGTGCAAGGTTGTAAATGGCGATATCACCATTGTTAGTATAATCGAATCCGTAATTTTTTCCATAAATGTCCCCACCCTGACCGGGAGCACTTGCTATAGAAAAGGCAAGTGCCTCATTTTTATACGCAACATTTCCCGTTGCCCAAAAAAGTTCTGAGCACATATCTGCATAATCGTCCTTCCAATTGTCATTCGCAGTATAAAATCCTCCATCTCCTGTTCCAGCTACTCCCGGATGTGCTTTTGCATAATCATAGGCATATTTGGCATGGGTCAAACATATATCTGCATAGGCAGGGTCATATCTTCTGAAGATTTTGGACATCAGAGCAAGGGTGGCTCCGCAAAAAGATGCCATAGAAGCATCAGCAGGATTTTTATATACAGTCCTGATATCTCCGCCAGAAGCTTTGGCTACTGTCTGCATTTTAACAGCAGTGATCCAAAAGGTATGGTCAGGATCCCCTTGACCAACCTGATAATAAAAAGTAGATGAATTTCTAGTACATTTTATAAAGTAGTCAGTAGCATGTTTTACTTCATCTACAATATCAGGGATTCCATTTGGATCATGTTTTGCACCTTCCCATGACCAATCGTTGCCAGCTTTATAACATTTATAATCATAAGAATAATAATCATCGTAACCGGTGGGAAATTCATAATAAGCCTTTAAAAGCATGTATGCGGAATAGAATTCAGTTTGTCCGAACTTAACATGGTTGCCACAGTCGTGCCAGCCCCCAGAAAGGTCATAACCATCTGTATCCTGGTCATTAATAAAGGCCATTCCGGTTAAAGAAGAATTAAGACCAGAAGGTAAGTGATTGTAAAGTAACCAGTTATTTGCTCCCGATCTTTGCCCCCCATACATCCTTGTAGTCAGCCAAAGTGCTTTTTTATATTCAGCTGATGAAAAAATTTGGGAAAAAGAAAGTGATGGCAGCAAAATAGTAGCTATAAGACCAGTTATAATTTTAGTTAAAGCCGCTTTCATCAATATTAATTTAGATGTATTTAGTAACACGAAATTAATATAGATTTGTTCAAAATAGTAAGTATCAAATATTTTTTTGTATTTTACCCTGTATAAATGAAATAAAAATTAACAGATTAATTTAAATAATCAGTTACTATCTGGATTTTGTCATAAGGCATAAAAAAAGACAATGTGGTCAAAAATGGTTGGTAAAACCTCTGTAAATAATTGACTCAAAAGGGTTTCGATAGTATATATTGAAACTCTTTTGAATTTCAATAATATGTCAAAAAAAATCTTGTTGGGGTTGTCATAGTAAAGAG
>JANYCH010000238.1 GCA_025360395.1 Cytophagales bacterium
GTAGCAAAAGGAAGTCCAGTCGCTTTTTTAACGTCTTTTATCCACTTTAAAGCTTCTATTCCTTTGCCTTCAAAACCGCCGGGGCGTGTACGGGGTTTCCAGATTCCACCACGAAGAATGTCAACATTCAGTTTCTTCATTTCCATAGCGGTGCTAAGAAATTGCTCTGGTGTTTCGACGCTACAAGGTCCTCCGATGACCAACACTTTGCGGCTGGTTTTCACCCAATTGTTTAGTGGGTTTACTTTCATCTCCATGCTTTCTACTTTTATCGGTTCTAAAAAACAAATTTGACTGCGCCTGAAATTACTGGCAAAAAGTCTGCAAAGATACAAAAAAGTTTTAATAATCTGTTTTATGTAAATGAATTCGGGTTAAAAAGACCTGAAGGGATTTTGGTCTTCAATAGAGGTTCAAAAAAGTATTTAAGTGAGTACTAAATGGGATATAGCTTAAATTTTAATCTAATATTTTCTTTAATACTCCAAATGTTCTTATTCCGGAAAATATGAATTGGACAAAAATATTTTTGACAAGTGAAATTGCATAAAAGAATCCATGGAAGATTGATGTTTGGTATTTTCTGTGAACATCATAGGTTTTAAGATAAAGCCCGAAATACCAAGCTTTTCCATAGAAGATTTGTCTGACGTTTCGTTGGAGGTTGTCATAACAAACACCTTAATATCTTTGAATGCTGAGTCCTGCCGGAGTTCTTTCAGGAATTCGTAACCATTCATTTTTGGCATATTCATATCCAATATTATGACCTCAGGCAAGTTTTCAGCACCCTTTTCTAAATCTGAGTTTAAAATAGAAAGTGCTTCAATGCCATTGAAAGCCGTTATCAGGGTTACATCTATAGCAAATTTTTTCAAAGATCTCTGAACGCTGATCACATCCAGTTCATCATCTTCAACAAGCAATATTTTTTTGATGGTCCTCATGATTATTTCATTTGGTTATTTAGGCCAGGTAAAGGTAAATTTAGAACCTTCGCCCGGGGTTGATTTTATGAACACTTTTCCTTTTCTTTCTTCAACGAGTTTTTTGACAATTGAAAGGCCAATCCCGGTGTCTTCAGAATCATTTTTCTCTCTTAATGTTTGAAAGAGCACAAAAATTTTGTCGTAATATTCTTTTGAGATCCCGGTACCATTATCTGATACTGAAAATACATAAAAATCTTTTTTCTCTACCCCTTCAATTTCAATACATTCTTTACCTGGTTTATTTTGAAATTTAACAGCGTTGCTAATCAGATTGGTAAAAACTTGCTGGAGAAGGATCTTTTCTGTCTTAATTATAGTGACCTTATTTGAAATGATGGTCCTAAAATGATCAGGAATTAGCATGTCTGCCAGGTTTAAAATCATTTCCTGCACATTAGTGTCTTCAAGTACGCGCTCTTTTCTGCTTATTCTGGCATATTCCAATAAACCATTTATAATTTGTTCAAGCCTCGAAATCCGTCCTTTCAATTTGTTAAGGTAAACCCACAACTGCTCTGGTAAAGAGTTTCCCAGGTCCTCTTCTATCCAGGTAATTATGTTGTACATTCCTCTTAATGGGGCTTTCAGATCGTGAGAAGTTGCATAGGCAAATTGGTCAAGGTCTTTATTTTTTTCGTTTAATTCTTTAAAACTTTCACTAAGCTGAGATGACATAGTATTTAAAGATTTTGAAAGGCGGGTTAATTCATCATTTTTAGTATCCTGGATCACAATAAAATTTCCTTTCGAAATCTCTTCGGCGTAGCCTACCATGCTGGAGATTCTTTCGGAAATGGTGTTAAGAATAATATATCCTATGAGCATGGCCACCAGGATATTGATTATAATAATGACTATCGAGGATATGTTCGCAAATATCAAGGACTTTTTTAATGCCACTCTTCTAATTTCTCTTTTATGATATTCCGCTTTCTCAAATTCCTGAAACAGCTTTTTAACCTGGCGTATAAATCTTATACCTTCCCCTTTAAGTAATTTATTAGTAAAAACATTATTGTATCTTTCCAGGCCCTTTTTATCATAGGCACTTTCTTTTTTTGATTTTATTAAGCTTTCAGAGTAATTAAGCCATTGTAGGTGCAGTATTACTATTGAATCTATTTTTCCGAGTTGCTCCGGGGAATTTCCGATGAGTTTTTTTTGTTCATTTACAAGTTTAGAATACGTCTTTAAACCATCGTGATAAGGTTCAAGAAACATTTCATTGTTGGTAAGTAAAAAACCCCTTGTGGAGGCCTGCATTTCAACAAGAGACTTATATAAATTCGAAGAGTTTCTAATAACTGCCTCAGAGTTAGACACAAATCCTATATTCCTTGCAACTTCCTGTGTAAGCTTATATTGAATAAAAAAGCCCGACAGAGACAAGAAAAGTATGATAGCAAATCCTAAAAATACTTTGGTTGAAATTTTCATTTTTTTTAAAAAATTAACTCAAATAGATTTTTCTTGCCCAGAATAAATGCCAATAGTTTTTACATTCATAAGGAATTAAATAATGAGAATTAAACGTTGACTACTCATTTTATTGTATCCAATTACAAATAGCGAAGTTTAATATCAGTTTTATCAAAAGAATTAAACCAGGAAAAAATATAAATTTTTTCCTTATCACGAATTTTTTCCTCAATCAACCAATAAATAAAAGTGCGAATCAGGGTTTTATGAGCATTTCAATTCAAATTGAATCCTTTTTATAAAGGATTTGTTATTTTGCACTATGAGCTTTCGTATCCAATCTGAATATGTTCCGACCGGAGACCAGCCGGTGGCAATACAACAACTTACAGATGGTTTGAAAAGAGGGGAGCCCCACCAGACATTATTAGGTGTAACGGGTTCAGGAAAGACCTTCACCATTGCAAATGTTATTGCCAATGTAAACCGGCCAACCTTGGTGCTGAGCCATAACAAAACCCTTGCTGCACAACTTTATGGAGAGTTTAAATATTTCTTTCCTGATAACGCGATAGAATATTTCATCTCCTATTACGATTACTATCAGCCGGAATCTTTCCTTCCCGCTTCAAATACTTATATTGAGAAAGACTTATCTATTAATGAAGAGATAGAAAAGTTGAGGATTGCTGCTACTTCAGCCTTGGTTTCTGGCAGAAGAGATGTTATTGTTGTGGCTTCTGTGTCCTGTATTTATGGTATCGGGAATCCGGAAGAATTCAGCAGAAATACTATTAAAATAAAAACAGGTGACCTGGTAAGCCGGACCAGGTTCCTTTTTGGTTTGGTTGAAATTCTATATGCACGTACCCAAAATGAATTTAAACGGGGCACATTCAGGGTCAAGGGAGATACTGTAGACATTTTTCCTGCATATGCTGATTTTGCCTACAGAATCTGTTTTTTTGGAGATGAAATAGAAACCATCCAAAAGATAGAGCCTGCCAGCGGAAAACGTTTGAGCGATGAAACGGCTGTAAACTTATATCCTGCCAATCTTTTTGTTACAGGCAGAGACGTCATGAATGATGCCATCACCCAGATTCAGGACGATATGATGGCCCAGGTGAAATTATTTGAAATTGAAGGCCGGTTTCTGGAAGCCACCAGAATAAAAGAAAGGACTGAGTTTGACCTTGAAATGATGAGGGAACTTGGATATTGTTCCGGGGTTGAGAACTATTCACGCTATTTTGATAAAAGGAGGCCTGGACAACGCCCGTTTTGCCTCATTGATTATTTTCCTGATGATTTTCTATTGGTAGTAGATGAAAGCCATGTTACACTTCCTCAGGTCAGGGCTATGTGGGGAGGGGACAGGTCAAGGAAAGTAAATCTTATAGATTATGGTTTCCGATTACCTTCTGCATTAGATAACAGGCCACTGACTTTCAATGAATTTGAAGGAATGGTTGGTCAGGCTGTTTACGTCAGTGCTACTCCATCAGATTATGAACTAAGATTAAGCGATGGAGTGATTGTAGAACAAATAATAAGGCCTACAGGACTGCTGGACCCATTAATTGAAGTGCGGCCATCATTAAACCAGGTTCCAGACCTGATGAAAGAAATTGACATCACCATTCAAAAGGGAGATCGTATTCTGGTTACAACCTTAACCAAAAGAATGGCCGAGGAACTTTCTAAATACATGGATAGAAAAGGCATAAAATGCCGGTATATCCATTCAGAAGTCAAGTCTTTGGACAGGGTTGAAATATTGAGAGAATTACGGCTAGGGGTTTTTGATGTTTTAGTTGGTGTAAACTTATTAAGAGAAGGACTGGACTTGCCTGAAGTCTCTTTTGTAGCGATCATGGATGCTGACAAAGAAGGTTTCTTGCGAAATCAACGCTCACTGATACAGACAATTGGCCGTGCGGCAAGAAATGAAAATGGCCGAGTGATCATGTATGCTGATAAAGTAACTGATAGCATGACCCAAGCCATTGAAGAAACTTCCAGAAGGAGACAAAAGCAAATGGAATACAACACTGCCAATGGGATTACCCCAGTTTCTGTTAGAAAAACCAGGGATGTTATTTTGGGTCAAACCAGGGTTGCAGATTCTAAACCGGGAACCAAAGTATATGGTGAACAGGAAGAAAATATTTCAATAGCTGCCGATCCGGTAATGCAATACATGAGCAAACCTGATCTTCAAAAAATGGCTGACCGGACGAAAAAACAAATGGAAAAGGCTGCAAAAGACCTTGAGTTTATGGAAGCAGCCAAATTAAGAGATGAATGGCAGGCTATTAAGGCTTTAATTGAAACCAAATAAAAGACAATGTGGTCAAAAATGGTTGGTAAAACCTCTGTAAATAATTGACTCAAAAGGGTTTCGATAGTATATATTGAAACTCTTTTGAATTTCAATAATATGTCAAAAAAAATCTTGTTGGGGTTGTCATAGTAAAGAG
>JANYCH010000243.1 GCA_025360395.1 Cytophagales bacterium
ACTACGCCTGGTGCAAAATAAAAGCCGAGTTTGTCAACCAAACGTTGGGAATAAGACTCAAAGCTTAGTACCAAAGAAAAAATTAAAATTATATGCTTTAAAAGAAGCTTCATTAAGTGGTTAGTCACAACAAAATCCTACAAATAAAGCGTATTTTTACCAGTCAAAAAACCTGTTTCTTACTAAGTTAGATATAATACAATTTGAAAAAGTACATAACAATTTAGGTGAATTTGTATTTATTGATATATGTTTAATGAAAAGTATAAAATTATATAATGGAAGTTGTCCCATATAAAGGAAAAGATACCACAAAAAAAGAACAGGTGCAGGAAATGTTCGACAATATTGCACCCAAATATGATTTATTAAACCGCGTTCTAAGTGTTGGAATTGATATTTTGTGGAGGAAAAAACTTATTTCTAAGATTGTTCCATCTAAGCCTGAATTTATATTAGATGTAGCAACCGGTACAGCAGATGTTGCAATTGAGATAGCCAGAACTTTGAACCCCCAAAAAATTATAGGTTTAGATTTGTCAGATTTGATGCTGAATGAAGGAAGGAAAAAGGTTAGGGATTTAAAGTTGGATTATATAATAGAGCTGATACAGGGGGATTCTGAAAATCTTAAATTCAAGGACAATACTTTTGATGCTATAACCGTTGCTTTTGGTGTAAGGAATTTTGAAGATCTTGAAAAGGGGCTTTATGAAATCCAAAGGGTTTTGAAATCGGGGGCAACATTGGCCATATTGGAGTTTTCTAAACCTCAGGACTTTCCTGTAAAACAACTTTATAAATTTTACTTCAGTTATATATTGCCAAAATTGGGGAAGTGGGTGTCAAAAGATTCAGCAGCTTATACATACTTACCTGAATCTGTTCAAAACTTTCCCCAAGGCAAGGAATTTTTGTTAATTTTGGAAAAAACAGGATATAAGAATTGTAAATGTACTCCTCTCACTTTCGGTATATCAAGTATTTATTCTGCCCAAAAGCAGTAATCTTATTCCTAGGCATTTCTTTATTTGGAGGTAATGCGGTTTTTGCACAAAAGGAGGCAGAAAAGAGAAAGGTTATAAATCTGCCTAATTTTGATGAAAGAAGGATGCATTTTGGCTTCTATCTTGCCGGAAATTATGCTACATACAGGGTAAAAAGATCAGAATTTACTGCTCAGCATCCTGATTCAGTTATATCTGTAAACCCAACTGGAACTCCCGGCTTTACCCTTGGATTTATTTTTAACGTAAGATTGGGCGACTATGCCGATTTGAGGCTTGTGCCTGGTGTTGCTTTTTACGAGCGATGGGTTGATTATAAATTTCCACAAAAGGGCCCTATAAGGCAAGTGATGGAAAGCACTATGGCTGAATTTCCTCTTTTATTAAAACTTAAATCTGAACGAAGGGGAAATACCAGAATGTATGTAATAGTTGGAGGTAAATATTCTATAGCTTCAGGTTTGAGGAGAAAAGATAAAAAACCTGAGGAACTAAGGGCTGTAAATTCTGATTTAAGCCTGGAATACGGCTTTGGTTTTGATATTTATTATGAGTACTTCAAGCTCTCACCTGAAATAAGGTTTTCTCATGGCTTAGTACAGGGATTTGTAAACGACCCCAACAAATATGCTAATGCACTTAAGCAGCTTCATACCCATACTGTTACAATCTCTTTTCATTTCCAATAATTTTTGCCTTTAAGGCCACATTCACATTTCATTTTCAGGGAAAGCATGTCTAAGAATAAAGACAAAGGAAAAATAATAAATAACGTTTTAGTACAGGAGATTTCTGACGACGGAAAATGTTTTGCAAGGCATGAAGGCCTGGCCTTATTTATAGAAAAGGCAGCTCCGGGAGATATTGTAGATGTTATGATCAAAAGAAAGCGGTCTAACCATGCTACCGGTGAGGCTGTTTTTTATCATTCCCGGTCTGATAAAAGAACTGAACCGTTTTGTATTCATTTTGGTGTATGCGGAGGGTGCAAATGGCAACACGTAAATTATGAAACGCAGCTGTTTTATAAAGAAAAACAAGTACGGGACGCGTTAGAAAGAATAGCTAAAGTAGAACTGCCTCAAATATTCCCCATCATCGGTTCTGATAAAATAAGGTTTTACAGAAATAAACTTGAGTTTTCTTTTACTAACCGGAAGTGGCTTACTATTGATGAAATAAATAGCGGAAACGAATATGACCGCCGAGGTTTAGGGTTCCATGTCCCGGGCCAATTCGACAAAGTACTGGATTTGGTTGAGTGTCATCTACAAGCTGAACCTTCCAATAGCATTAGAATGGCAATCAGAGATTATGTTTTAGCAAACAACCTTACTTTTTTTGACCTGAAATTTCAGGCAGGCTTGATGAGGAATGTTAT
>JANYCH010000257.1 GCA_025360395.1 Cytophagales bacterium
TGTACCCATCCGGTATTATCTGGAAATGCTTATGAAAACATTGAAAAATCTGTTTTAACAGAATTAGTAGTGACGGACACTATACCACTTAAGGGAACATCCGCAAAAATTAAAGTGCTTTCAGTTTCTGAGTTATTTGCAAACGCTATTATGCGTACACATAACTTTCAGTCTATCAGTTCTTTATTTATTGGTTAGTAAATTATCTTTTCATATAAATTAAATAAAGTAAAATGCAAGTAGTAGAGATTATAGGGTATAAAAGAGCAAATCTCGGTAAAAAAGAATCCAATGATTTACGCATGGAAGCAATGGTTCCATGTGTGTTATACGGAGGCGCCGAGCAGATTCATTTCTATTCTCCAATGATTCTTTTTCGTCCACTGATTTATTCACAGGACGTATACAAAGTATTGTTAAACATTGAAGGCGACACTTACGATGCTTTTTTACAGGAAACTCAGTTTCATCCTGTAAGTGATGTTTTACAACATGCAGATTTCCTTTTGGTGCGTGAAGACAAACCTATGAGAATTGAAATTCCTGTCAGGTTTAAAGGCACCGCAGTAGGAGTTACAAAAGGAGGTAAATTGGTTCAGAAATTATCAAAAGTAAGGATCAAAGGTCTACCTAAAAATATTCCTGAATTTGTAGAAGTAGATGTTACAAATCTTGATCTTGGTAAATCAGTAAGGGTAAGCGAAATTCCAGGTGGAAATTTTGAGATTTTAAATACTCCAGCTATTCCTTTGGGAACAGTTACAGTACCTAGGGCTCTTAAAGGTAAAGAAGCTGACGCAAAATAGTTATTTGTTATATTTTGAAAAAGCCCCAAACTTTTGGGGCTTTTTTTGTTTATTTGAGAATATTAAGCTGGAAAACTTTATTTTAGTATAATATTTTTTTGCGGCACAGATATTGTGTTTGTTTTTTAATCTTTAATTAATTCAAAAAATAAACCATATTTTAAAACTTTCCGTTTCATATATATCCATAACTATTTTTTAAGATGAGGGTCCGAATTGTATTTAACAACGAAAATAAGGGTGGAGTTGTACCTTTTTATCACCAGTACTTAATCTCAAATTTAATTGACGAAGTAATATTAGATCTTCCTGCGAAATTCAGGAGTTTCAAAGGCTATAATTTCTCAGGTTTAAAAGGCCAGATTAAAGTTGGAAAAGAGGGCCTTCAATACCTTTCAACTAAAGTTACACTAGTATTTTCGAGTGCTAACCAGGAATTTATTGATACATTTTTAAGTGTATTATTCAAAAGAGAAAAACTTAAAATTGGAGAATTGGTTTTGAAAACCGACATGGTTGAACGTGAACAAGATCTTAATTTTGCAGAAGAGGTGAAATATGTTTGCATTTCCCCAATAATAGTTACCAACCCAGACATACCCGAAAACGATACAAAGCGTTTTATTTCTCCTTTTACTGATGAATTTTCTGATCTATTGTATGAAATGACAATTGCCAGAATGGAATCCTCTGGCAGATTTGATACATCAGAACTATCTTCTTTTTATAAGTTTCAAATAGTACCTGATAAAGATTATCTCGCAAAAATTAAAGAAGGGGATAAAAAATTCGCCAGGATATATCCGGTTTATGAAAAGGGCGTTAAGTTGGAATTAAGAGGTTATACTTTTCCTTTTACACTTTATGCAGACAAAAAGGTTCACCAATTCGTTTATGAAAGTGGCATTGGTGCATTGGGAAACAGAGGTTTCGGAATGATAGATTTAGCAGATCATTTACAAAAGCAAAAAACTGTTTCTTATAATTTCGCTATGATTATTTAGTTTCTCCCTCTGTAATTTACAGATTCGTATCCAATAATTACATCATTGAACTGATTTGCCGGACGATAATACACGATAATATCATAATAGTTTTCTGTTTGACTATAGTTTCCTTCAAAATAGTTTCGTTCGGCATTTTTACTATTCTGCAAAACATACTGGTAATTATAAAATCCTTGTTTTAGCAATAAATTTTTTGAATATAAACCTGTCTCATTGTTGTAATCCATTTTAAATTTTGGTTTTATTTTCCAGTCAGTTAACTGTCCAGCAATGTATATGTCACCTTCAAAATCAGGAGCTGTTTTAAGGCTAAACAATACGTTAGCATAATCAGCTTCAACACCGGGATCCTGAGATTCATATCTTTGGATTACAAATCTGCCATTTATATCAACTAATTCACTGTAAGTCAAACTACTTCTGTTTTTATCTTCAACAAGGGATATGGTATTGTTTGAATCACTTGTAGCATATTCGGCAACATTCATTCCTTTGGTCCTTAAATTCCTGATATCAAAATATCGAAATTCATTTGCACCTGGAAACCTGTTCTGTCCATCAAAAAAAGAATAGTCCAATTGTTTTTTATCATATTGAATATACAAAGGTTGCTTTAAAGTAATAGCATTGTCCCAGCGTTGGTTTTGTCTGATCACAACCTTAATATCCTGTGGATTAACAAGATCGAAGTTACCGTAGTTCAATATGAAGTTTACCTGCTGTGTCGTATTTCTATCAGCAACATTTGTAGAATATTGAATATCTGTAGTTAAGGAAACGATAGGATCATATACTATAATTCTCCTAGAGATTGCAAGATCTTGTTGGTTTCCATTTCTATAAACAACCAGGACATAATTTCCCGTCAGTTTTAACCTTGGAATTATATATCGGTAATGCGAATACCGAACCTTGGTGTTAATAGAGGTTGAGTAATCCTGTATCAATGTTTCATTATAATCTGAAACAAATTGTAGATCAGTGTAACTAGATCTTGTCCAGTTTGAATTACAATGGTAAAGCTTTGCATAATAATTACAATATTCCTTACCTAAATCATCAAATTCCAGGATTAATGAAGCTGGTGAAGATCTATTTATAACTGGTGGATTTAAGACTGAAGTTGCGGAAGATCCTGATGGATATAAAAGAACCGTTTTAATCCTGTCTTCGTAGATATTATCTTCAAAAACTAAAATTTTAGCATTGCTTTGAGTTGAATTTATAGTGGTTCCTGATGTAGATGGGGGAGGTGTGCACGTAATTCCTGACAATCCGATTATAAAACATAATGATATGATGATTAGCCTTTTGAATTTCATATTTTGAAGCCTAAAGTATTTAAATGTAATATTAGTGCTTAAATTTGTCAAAGTTTTCTTAAGCCTTATTATTTTCAATGGTTATACAGGCACAAAACCCGATTCTGGAAGTACACGACCTTACAGTAACGTACGATAATAAGCCTGTATTGTGGGCAATAGATTTTTCACTTCCATCAGGTACTTTAGCAGGTATACTTGGACCAAATGGTGCAGGTAAATCAACTTTGATTAAAACAATCATGGGGTTGATTACGCCTTCAGGAGGGTATAGTAATTTATTTGGTCAGGAATTAAATAAAGTAAGGAAACGTGTTAGTTATGTTCCACAGCGTGAATCTGTTGACTGGGACTTTCCGGCATCAGTATTTGATGTAGTTTTGATGGGAAGGTATGCTAAAGCAGGAATATTTAAAACTATTTCCAAAGCTGATAAAGAAGTTGCGGAGGAGTCAATCAGAAAAGTTGGCCTTGAAAGTTTCCGGGACAGGCAAATAAGTCAGTTGTCAGGGGGGCAGCAACAAAGAGTCTTTATTGCCAGAGCTTTAGCTCAAGATGCCGATTTGTATTTCATGGATGAACCCTTTGCAGGAGTTGATATGGCAACTGAAGCAGATATTATCAAAATCCTCAAAGACATGCGAGAGAAAGGAAAAACAGTAGTTGTCGTACATCATGATCTGCAATCAGCAATTGAATATTTTGACTGGATGGTTATGCTAAACATGAGACTCGTTGCAAGCGGACCTACAAGTGAAATCTGCAATGAACAAATGCTACAGGAAACTTATGGATCCAGGTTAAATGTGCTTTCACACGTAGGTGAACTTGTTAAGAACAGAAGTTTTCCAATCAGGGAAAATCAATAATTGTTAATTTTTGACATAAGATTGTGGAAAAGTTACACTCAATCCTCGATATTTTAGAAAGTAAGTTAGACGATTTAGATAAAGTAAAATTATCTGTTTCTCAGGCGTCTGTAGGTTGGCATATTGACCATACATTGTTAGCAACTATTGGAATTTTAGACGCATTAAAAAATTCCGATCCGAAAAAATATAAATGGAGCTTTAACTTTAACAGGATTTTAGTTTATACGATTAATAAAATTCCCAGAGGCAGGGCAAAAGCTCCCAAAACAGTTGTACCTCAGGGCATTATTGAAAAAGAAAACCTTAAGCAAAAGATTAATTTATCAAGACACAAAATTAAGGAACTAAAAGATTTAAAATCAGA
>JANYCH010000263.1 GCA_025360395.1 Cytophagales bacterium
ACTTATGAAACAGAATTCAGAAAAATACCTGACATTCAATATCATGTATTTCAGTTTGTAATAGCTTTTAATCATTTCAACAATGAGGTTTACATCATTGAAAACCTTTATCCTGGAGTGGAATCTGTTGATAATATTGAAAGTATTATGGCATTGATCTTGAAAAATGATTTTGCCAGTTATAAATTTTCCCTGGTCCAAAGGGAAGAATCAAACTTTACAGACGAACAGTTTTTAAAAATCCTTGAGAAAGGGAAAGAACACTGCAGAAGAGGGGACGTGTTTCAGATTGTCTTATCCAGAAGATTTTCAAGACAATTTAAAGGTGATGATTTTAATGTATACAGAAGTTTACGTTCAGTAAACCCATCTCCTTACTTGTTTTACTTTGATTATGGAAGTTTTAGGATTTTTGGCTCATCTCCAGAAGCCCAAATAGTGATCAAAAATGACAAGGCTGTTATTTATCCAATAGCAGGTACTTTCAGAAGAAGTGGGGATGACACCCGGGATGGACAATTGGCTGAACAGTTGCTCAATGACCCAAAAGAGAATGCAGAACATGTTATGCTTGTAGACCTGGCACGAAACGACCTGAGCAGGCATGGCGAAGCAGTTAGGGTTGAAACTTTTAAAGAAGTGCAATACTACTCTCATGTAATTCACCTTGTATCAAAAGTAAGTGGTAAATTGTCTGAAAACCATAAGTTTATGGATGTTGTTGGTGATACTTTTCCTGCCGGGACTTTATCAGGTGCACCGAAACACATGGCTTTAAGGCTCATCAACAAATATGAACATGGCAACCGTGGATTTTATGGAGGATGCATTGGTTATATGAGTTTCAAAGGTGAATACAACCATGCTATTATGATCAGGTCTATTATGAGCAAGGACAATGTTTTATACTATCAGGCAGGAGCCGGAGTGGTAGATTTGTCTGTCATAGAAAATGAGCTTCAAGAGGTTAATAACAAACTTGCAGCATTAAAAAAAGCTATTATCCAGGCTGAGCATATTTAGGTTTTGAGTTGACAGTTAACGGTTGACAGTTGACAGTGCAGTTTGATGTATGGAATATTATGGATCTGAAATAGATATAGTTAATTGGAAGATTATAAAGAGTTGGAAGTTTTCAAAGAATGTCGGAAACTGGTTAAAATTATTTATGAACTAACCAGTTCCTTTCCGAAAGAAGAAATCTATGGAATAACTAATCAAATCAGAAGAAGTACCGTTTCAGTAATATCAAATTTTGCTGAAGGAATGGGCAGGCAACACCTAACTGATACAATTCATTTTATGCATATTGCACGTGGCTCTTTATTCGAACTGGAAACCCAATGTATTCTGGCAAATGATTTAAATTTCTTGAGAAAAGAGCATTTTGAAGAAATAACCAAATCAATTAAAGCTTGCTTAAGACTCCTGAATGGATTTATCAATTACTTAAAAACAAAAAAGAATTGATTTTATCAATTCAATTCGTCCTCATACTGTTCATTAATAACTAAAAGAAAATGAGTTCTAATATCCCCACAGTCAACAGTCAACTGTCAACTGTCAACTCTCACCCCACAACTCAAAACTCACAACTGAAACTACTGGTTCTGGACAACTATGACTCATTCACTTACAACTTAGTGCATTTGGTGAAGGCCCTGGGCTTTACAAATGTGGAGGTACACAGGAATGACAAGATTGCGCTGGAAGATATTAACAGGTTTGATAAAATTATTCTATCACCTGGACCTGGTGTTCCTTCAGAAGCAGGCTTGCTCCTGGATGTAATAAGGGAATATGCCGGCAAGAAACCTATCCTGGGCGTTTGTCTTGGCCATCAGGCTATAGGGGAAGCATTTGGTGGGAATCTTACAAATCTTTCTAAAGTTTACCACGGCATTGCAACTAAGATAAAAGTTACCAATCCTAAAGATTCAATGTTTACCGATTTACCGGCTGAGCTTGAAGTTGGACGGTACCACAGCTGGGTAATTGACAGAGAAGGATTTCCGGAAGACATCGAAATTACCGCTGAAGATGAAGGTGGTTTTATTATGGCCTTGTCACATAAAAAATACGATATAAAAGGAGTTCAATTCCATCCTGAATCTATTCTTACTCCAGACGGGTCCAAACTAATGGAAAACTGGCTGAAACTTTAAGATTTACACCATTTTAATGAACGATATAACTTTCAAAACAAGCACATTAAGGGAAGCAATGGCCGAAGGAATGGTTTTTTGCTCCCCGGAAACTTTGCTTCAAATACACAGCAATACTGTACCAAAAGGTAATGTTTTTGAGTTTGCCCGAGCTGCGGGTTTCTTTGGGGCTAAAAAAACGGATCAGTTACTTCCCCATTGCCATCCGGTGACAATTGATGGGATGGACCTTAATTTTGAAATCCTTGAAAAAGGAATAAAAATAACAGGAACTGCCAAGTCAATAGGACGTACCGGAATTGAAATGGAAATATTGACAGGCGTTTCTATTGCCGCTCTCACTATTTACGATATGCTAAAACCAATTGACAAATCGTTGGAAATATCTGGCATCAGGTTACTTGATAAAAAAGGAGGAAAAACTGACAGGGAAAAATATTTTCAAACACCTCCTGCATGTGCCATTTTGGTATGTTCGGAAGAAATAAGAAATGGCACAAGAGAAGACAATGCAATTGAAGAGGTTTTAAGATTATTAAGCAAATACAATGTTTCTGACCCTGTAATCGTACATACAGGTGTCAATAAAAATGAGATTTCTGATGAAATAAAAAAGCTGGTAAACAATGGTGAAAAGTTTGTTTTTACATTAGGCGGAACCGGCTTAGGACAATCAGATACAACTTTTGAAGCAATCGAAGCAATAATTGAGAAAAAAATTGAGGGAATTACCGACGCAATGCGAATTCATGCTTATTCGAGAAATCCCTTGGCTATGACTTCTAAATTAATAGCAGGTAGTCTTTCAGGCAGTACTATTTTAAGTCTACCAGGTAGCAAAGACGGAGCCCGCGAAAGTCTTGAAGCTATTCTTCCAACAGTATTCAAAGTTCAAAAAATGCTTTTAAAAAGTTAATTAGATGATTTCTGTCCAGAAAGCCTTGCAATTGGTTTTGAATGAAGCAAAAAGCTTTTGGAATGAAAATGTGTTGCTTGAAAATGCGCTGGGAAAAATTCTTGCTGAAGATATAAAGGCTGATAGAAATTATCCCCCTTTCAATCGCGCAACCATGGATGGATATGCTTTTTTAAGTACAGATGTGACAGAAAAAGGAATTTCTGAATTCTCCGTGGCAGGAGAATTATTCGCAGGCTATCAGTTCGATAAAAAAGTGAACACTGGTGAGTGCATAAAAATCATGACAGGTTCTGCTGCACCAGCTGGTTTAGATTGTATTGTTCAGGTTGAACTTTCCACTGAAATTGGCAATAAAATTAAATTTTCGGGAGAAATAAAGCCTTGGAAAAATATTGCAAGAGAAGGTGAGGATTGCAAGAAAGACAATATCATATTAAAGGAAGGGATCAAATTAAGTCCAGTTGAAATCGGGGCCTTAGCGGCCCTGGGAAAAAAAACTATACGGGTAAAGTCTTCACCAAAAGTTGCTATTCTTTCTACAGGCGATGAACTAGTGCCTGTAGGTGAAGAAGTAACACCATATCAGATTCGAGACTCGAATGCCTATGCTTTGCAGGCGTTTTTTCAATCATCAGGAATTCAGGTTACCAGGAGAGAAATTGTTTCAGATAGTCCTGACTCATTAAAAAAAGTTTTAGGCGAAATTGTTGATTTTGATATTGTTGTACTGTCTGGCGGAGTTTCAATGGGAGCAGCAGATTATGTTCCAGCTGCATTGTTATCAGTAGGAATTGAAAAAGTCTTCCATAAAATCAAATTGAAGCCAGGAAAGCCACTTTGGTTTGGGAAAGGTTCTTCAGGTGGTGTCTTTTTTGGACTACCGGGCAATCCCCTCTCCTGCCAGGTTTGTTTTAAGTTGTTTATAGAACCCTACGTGAGAAAATGTTTTGGTTTGGATAACCAAAACTTACAATCATATCCGGTGTTACAAGAAAGAGTAAAAAAGGTCCAGCTGGACGAATATTTTCCTGTAAAACTTGACAATAGCCAATTAGAAATACTTCAATTTAACGGTTCTGGCGACGTCACTTCTGCCTTAGGATCTACAGGAATTGCATTACATCCAATCGGGAAAGGCGATGTTATGATAGGAGATGAATTAATTTATGTGCCCTGGCAATTTTTGTAATTAATATATTTTAGTACCTGTCAAGCCACCTGACTCATCGAAAAATTTCCATTCACCCTCTCTGTTGCCGTTATTGTAATTGCCTTCTGAGGAAAGTTTCCCGTTGTTGTAATAGGATTTCCAGGTTCCGGATCGAACATTGTTCTGGTAATTTCCTTCTTCTGATAAATTGCCGTTGTTGTAATAAAATTTCCAGTAGCCAGACAATTTGCCATTGCTGAAATTACCTTCACGCATCATTTTTCCATTCGGGTAATAAATTTTCCAGTATCCTGAAGGAGTACCGTTCTGATAATTCCCCTCACTGATCAGCTGATAAGAATTTGCATAATAAAAATAAGTATAGCCGTTTAAGACCGGATTGGCATAAGGTAAATTAAACCTGTTTGTATCAGGATAGTTGTAAATATATGGGTTATATCTATTTTGATAAAAGGGGTCATCAACGTATGGCGGAGGTGTTTTTTTACAAGCGCACCATAACAAGCCAGATAGGAGTAAAAGGTATAATTTAGATTTCATTATTAAATAAAGCGATTATACTGATTGAAGCCATTGCTTAGCTTCATTTATATTGTAAAAAGTTTTAAAAGTATCATTTTCAGGAGCATTTCTCAATGTTTCTTTGGTAGAAAACTGACTCAAAGCAGAGGGTGAATATATCCAGGCAAAGTATTTACAACCAGCATTAATCATTTGAGGAACCCAAACTTCTTCTCCCCACTTGGCAGTAGGCGACTAGATTCCAACCACATTTGTATTGTCATTTAAAACCTTGGCACATTGATATTCTATTACTGCCTCAAGAATCTTATTAGCACCAGTTTTAACCGAAATTTCAGTCTGATAACCTTTCCAGTCTACCGAAATCCATTTATTAATTGAGTCGTATTCAATTAAAATGTAATCTTCCTTAAAAAAAGGGTGCATGGTAATTTTGCTGTCCTGGTTCATTTTTTGTTCGCTGTTAAAGCACTTGCAAATTTAAGCAGTGTACTTATAACAATATAGCAAATTAAATTGTTTTGTTCCTGATTAGATTGGCTTAGTAATCTATCTTACCTCTACCCTTTTTAATCTCCTTTTTCATCTTCTTTTCTCCCAAACGGTTTGCGACTGATGATCTTGTGGGTTTAGACGCCCGTCTTGGCTTTTGTACTTCAAAACAGGACGCGAGTAACCTATAAAATTTGGTGATCAGTTTTTCTTTGTTCTGTAGCTGACTCCTTTCTTCATCGCATACAAGTCTCAGTTCGCCTGCTCCACTTAATTTTGAAGCCAGCCTTTCCAGTACTTTGTCTTTCTTCTCCTGTTCCAATACCATGCTATCTTCAGGCGTCCAGTACAATTCCATCTTTGTACTAACCTTGTTTACATTCTGACCTCCACTTCCTCCGGAAAGTGTAGCCTTAAAGCTCACTTCTCTGATGATATCAGTTTTTTGCCAATTGGCCGGGACTGTAAAATAGGCAAACCGGGAATTCATATTATGATTGTTTTAAAGTTCTAAATCTCTGTTTTTAAAGGGATTTTCAAATCAAGTTGCAGTTCTTTGTTTAGTTTCTCAATGAAATAAGCTGAAAGCAAAGGACTTGATAATTCTACATTCTGGTGCACAAAAAAGTAAAGTTCCTGTAAACCTTCTTCCTTCCATTTTTTAAGCCTTAAAACCCATTCATCCAATCTTGTGTAATCACTTTCATGATTGGCACCAACGTAGCGAATAAACGCTGTTGGGCTGGTGAGTCTCATGTGCAACATATCTCTTCTCCCGGCAGTATCCACAATTATATTTGTGATTTTGTTTTCTTCCAAAAGTTTGAAATACTTATCTGCATCAGATTTTTCTTTAAACCAATCTGCATTCCTTACTTCCAGGGCCAGCGGAACATGTGATGGAAATTCTTTGATAAACTTTTCCACCCTGTCAAAATTTTTGATCCCGAATTTGTCATGCATTTGAAGAAAGACCATCCCTAATTTTTCTTCAAACAAAGAAACAGCCTCGCAAAAATCATCAACCAAAGGCTTTACCTGGTCCAGCCTTCTGTAATGGCTGACTGATTGGTTTATTTTAGGGAAAAACTTGAAACCTTCAGCGGCCTTTTGCTTCCAGGTTATGACCTGTTCTTTAGTAGGTGAGTTGTAAAAAGTAGCATTCAGTTCAATACTGTTAAACTGTGTGGAGTAATACGTTAACTCATCCTTCGTTCCTTTTGGATAAAAATTCTTAAGATCGGTTTTATTCCATTTGGCACAACCTACACAAACTTCCAGTTTTTTGGGATGCTTTTGTGAAGACAGAACTCGTTTTGTATCAGGGTTATCTGCCGGTAAATCAAAATTTATATCAGCTGGATTTTCAACCTTTCCGAAATTCATAATCTATCTGTTTATACTGCCATGGGAAGATATAAATAATATTTAAATCAACAACCGATAATATTGGCACAGGTTTTTGTACAGACTGGATTTTCACTTCCAGTTAATATGAACATTGAAAAATTTTATGACAAAGCCCTTGACTGGGTTATAATACAAGGTCCAAAAATACTCATAGGGATTATCATTTTAATAGCTGGTCAATGGCTGATCAAGGTTCTGAAAATCTGGATTGGTAATTTCTTTACCAGGCAAAATGTTAATACCTCACTTGCACCGTTTCTTTTAAGTCTTATTTCTACTTCCTTACAAGTATTGCTGATGGTGGTAGTACTGCAGGTAATGGGCATCCAAATGACAATTTTTGCCGCCCTTATTGCTTCGTTTGGTGTTGCAGCAGGACTTGCCCTTTCAGGCACACTACAAAATTTTGCATGCGGCGTCCTCATTCTTTTACTTCGTCCATTTAAAGTAGGCGATAATATTGTGGCCCAGGGCCAGGATGGCATTGTTTCATCCATCCAGATATTTTACACCCTTCTTACCACTTTCGACAACAAAACAGTCATCATTCCAAATGGTAAATTATCCAATGAACTGATCATCAATTTAAGCAGGCAAGGCAGAAGAAGACTTGATGTATTAGTAAAATTCCCTTTCACTTCCGATCTTCTCAAAATTCAGCAAATCATTAAACTAACAGTTGATAAAACAGAGAATCTTCTTAAGGAGCCATCCATCAATATTGGAGTCTCCTCTATAGAACCAGACGGATTTATAGTGATAGTTGAAGTCTGGGTGGACGCACTTAACTACAATCAAATCAAAAATACTTTTCAGCAGCAATTATTGCTTGACTTCAAAGCAGCGCAACTTCGATAATCAAAACCTAACCAGCTCATGTTCACACTCACATTTTACGGCGGTGCACAAACAGTTACCGGCAGCAAACACCTTGTAACTTTAGATTCCGGAAAAAAAGTATTGCTCGATTGTGGCATGTTCCAAGAGAAAGGACCGACGGACAATTACAACAGGGACTTTGGCTTTGATGCCAGTACGATTGATTACCTAATTTTATCACATGCCCACATAGACCATACAGGCCTTGTCCCAAGGCTTGTTAAACAAGGATTTAACGGACAGATATTCTGCACGCCTCCTACTGCAGAATTAGAGGCATTGATACTAAAAGACAGCGCAAACATTCAAAGTAATGAAGTGGATGCCATTCATGATAAACGCAAGGAACCATTATATGAAATAGAAGATGTAGAAAAATCCTTAAAACTTGTACAGACCATTCCATACAACAATACTTATGAAATAGACGAAAACCTTGAAGTCTTATTTACAGATGCGGGCCACATACTTGGAAGCGCGGCTATAAACCTGACTATCAAAACGAGGCACAGAAAAAAACAACTTTGTTTTACCGGTGACATTGGAAGGTTTGACAACAGAATTTTAAATTCACCACAATCCTTTCCATCAGCAGATTATATCATTTGTGAATCTACCTATGGCGACAGACTCCATGAATCACTTCAGAACAGTGAGGAAAAGCTAAAAGATCTGATAATTGAAACATGTATTAACAAAAAAGGAAAACTGCTGATCCCAGCTTTTAGCATAGGCCGCACCCAGGAACTGATCTATTCACTTAATGTTTTGGCTGAAGACGGCAAGCTTCCTGATATACCAGTTTTTGTAGACAGCCCTCTGGCGGTATACGCGACTAACATTCTAAAGAACAATGGTGATAATTTCAATCCGGCCATGAAAGAATACCTGAAGTTTGACACCGATCCGTTCGGATTTAAAAATCTGCATTATATTACAGACAAAGAGGAGTCTATATTGATAAAAGAAATGGAAGAACCATGCGTCATCATTTCTTCATCGGGCATGATGGAAGGAGGCAGAATACGTCATCACTTAAAAAACTGTATACAGGACCCTAAAAATACCATATTGGTAACTGGATATTGCGAACCTTCAACCCTTGGCGGCCAGATATCCCGGGGAGATAAGGAAGTGAACATCTTCGGTGAAACACACGCTATAAAAGCTGATGTACAATTTTTGAAAGAGTACAGCGCTCATGGAGATTATGGTGATATGCTTAAATTCCTGCATTGCCAGGACAAAGAAATGCTGAAATATAATTTCCTTGTTCATGGAGAAGTGAGGGTAATGGAGAAATTCAAA
>JANYCH010000266.1 GCA_025360395.1 Cytophagales bacterium
ACAAAAAAGTAGGCTCAATACCTGCTCCCTTTTCCATCCCGGAAGAAAACGAAAAATCCATAATACCCGCCGCTACCACAGGTCCAGTTCAACACTGGCTTCATTGTTGGCATTGCATGCCCAACGAAGCCTTAGTTATTATGCCTTCGTTGTTTTTTTTGTCAGTTCCTTAGTTTGAAGGTCAAGAGACTTTATTATTTCTATATCAGTATGAAAATTAAAAAGTCGGCTTATTTCAGATTCTTTGGTTTGAATCAATATTTTCATTGGATAATTTTTTCCAATTGAAGCCCGTTCTAACTTTTCAATTGCATCTTCTAGCGTCTCATACTTATTCTGAATTTTCACCGGAACTGGCATGCCTTCATAATGTTCTTTTAAAAATCCATCAATACCCGAATTTCTTTGTACAGGAAAAGCATTAAGATTTTGAAGTATGGCTAACTCTTTTTCAGTTTTTTCTAAATAATCACCGCTACCTTTGTTCAATAAGTTGGAATCGGAGATTATCATTTCTTCCAGTCTTAAATTTGCTAACTCAACAGCATCAGGAGAAATATCTATCCCAAAGTAACTCCTGTTCAATGATTTAGCAGCAACACATGTTGTTCCACTCCCACAAAAAGGATCTAATACTATATCTCCTATATTAGTTGAGATATTAATAATTTGATTTAAAAGTAATACAGGTTTTTGGGTTGGATATCCTGATCTTTCTTTTGCTTTTGGATTTAAATAGGGAATCTCCCAAACGTCAGATAAGGGAACTCCTTTTTTCTCCTTTCCTATAACAATATTGCCGTTTTCGTCTCTTTTATATATAGATTTTCCATTTTCATCTCTTTCCCTATCTTGTAATATCTGGTCAAGATTAGTTGTTGCTGAATAATCGTTATATAAAGTGTTGAATTTAAAATCAGGTGTTTTGGAATAAAAGAAAATTATCTGATGAGAATTTAATAATCCCTTTTTTGCATTTGACCAACGTTTATAAGACCATACTATTTCACTCTGAAAATTTTCTCTTCCAAAAACCTTATCTAAAATAGTTCGAATATTGTGAGAGGCAGTCTTGTCACAATGTAAAAAAACACTTCCAGTTTTATTTAATACCCTCTTACTCTCAATTAAAGCCTTTTCAATAAGTAAAAGATACTCATCTAAAGAATCATATATATCATCAAACTCAAAGGTTTTACTATTATCTCGATTGGACAATATATGTTTCTTTTGAGTAAAGAAAGGAGGGTCAAAGTAAACTAAATCAATACATTCATCTTTAAATCCTTTAAGAATTTCAAGACAATTCCCATGAATGATTTTATTTATTTCCATTTTCTTATAATTCTTCTTTTTTTATCTCTGCAGTAACTTCTTTTAACTCAATGCTAACAACTGGAATTCTTTCGTTTGCTATTTCTGTTAAAATACCTTTAAGATCAACCCCAGTGTAATTTTGTAAATAATCCCAAGCCTCTTCTCCACCATAATACTCACCATTCACACCTGCGTATAAGGTTTTTAGTGTTTGTTGGATTTTTATAGCTTGACTTCTTTGCGGATAATAAAACATTACCCTAATTGGTTTATATCCATGAGCTCTTATAACCTGAACCCTAGTATGTTCTTTCGTAATGTGATCTCCATCTGTTGTTGCATCTCTCCATTTAACTTCCAGAGCATCTTCTTTATTCAGGAAGTCAATTTCAAATGTACTGGGTCTTTTTCCTAGGGTATTTTGAACCTTCGTTTTAATGCCTTCAGGAAATTTGAAATTAAAGCAAAGTGTAGCTGCTTCCTCTAAAAAAGATCCTGCGTATTTATAAAGAAACCTACCTGTATTTTGATAAATATCGATTAGTTGACCTTCTTCGGTTGAAATTCCTAATACTCTATAAATTAAATAGTGGGAGTTGTCATCTGCTTTCATTTCTTCTTTCCGATCTTCAATTTTTTCTTTGAGATTAGTCGAATAAGCTTCTGCAAGATTTTTTAATTTTCGTTTCAGTTCCTCCACGTTTAGTTTTTAAGTTGAAGGTAAATTACGAAATTTCTCAAACATA
>JANYCH010000275.1 GCA_025360395.1 Cytophagales bacterium
CAAACAGCAATAGCTTCAGGATTAACAAGTTATGGAGATTATTTTTTTATATTGACTGATACAATTAATACAGCATATTGTAATGATACGATAAAAGTTTCTAAAATTGTACCTCCAACAGCAATCGCAGGTTCAGATTTAACTGCCTGTGAATCTTCAAGCCCTGCTGCCATAACGCTTTCAGGGGCTAGTACTGGTGGAAGTGCTTCCACGGCTGCATGGTCAATTACTGCTGGAGGTGGAACCTTAAGTTCAAGTGCCCAAACCAATGATCCAGCTAGTGTAACATACACACCAGCTGCTAATTTTTCAGGTACTGTATCTTTAACATTATCCAGTAATGTACCCACCAATTGTACTGTAGCTACCGATACAAGAAATATCATTATTAGCCCACGCCCAACAGCTATAATTACTGGGAATCAAACAATTTGTAATGGAAGTTCTACTAGTAATATAAGTATTGCTTTAACCGGCAGCCAACCATGGAGTGTTACTTATACAGACGGTATTACGCCTGTGACTGTATCTGGTATTACAAGTAGTCCATATACCTTTACTGTAAGCCCAACTAGCACATCGACTTACACGGTTACAGCACTTAATGATGCAAAATGCACTGCGCTTGTCAGTAATCTGACAGGTGGAGCCATTATTACCGTAGATCCTAAATCAGTAGGTGGAACAGTGACTACCAGTACCACTATTTGCCCAGGTGCAAATAGTGGTACTCTAACATTAGGAGTACATGTAGGAAATGTTTTGCGTTGGGAAAGTTCAACTAACGGCTTTGGAGCAATTACAACTATTGTCAATACAACAACTAGCCAAGTTTACACAAATTTAAATGCGACAACAGAATACAGAGCTGTAGTAAAGTCAGGTACTTGTTCTTCTGCAAATTCAACTCCAGCAAAATTAACAATAATTCCAGATCCAAATGCTGTTAATCCTGTAATAACTGCGTCGCCGACAGCTGTTTGTGTAGGTGGAATTGTTACCGTGCAGATAACAAACACAGAAAATGGAGTAAAGTACTACGTAAAGGATAATGGAACCAAAATAGATTCACTTATTGGTAATGGAGCTACGGTTTCTAAAGGTGTATCCATGCCTACAGTAGGTGTTTCAAGAACATTGACATTTACTGCTTCCAGAGGAGGTTGTGCTGAAATACCTTTAGGTGGTTCTATAGCTATTAGGGTAGACACAGGTTCAAAGACAAACCTGACCGTAACCGCCAATCCTTCAACAATTTGTGTTGGAGGAACGACCACTATCACTGTTTTTGCTGCTGAATCAAATGTAAGCTATCAATTAACCGATTCAGGAAATCCTATTAGTGGTTCTGTTGTTGGAACTGGTGGTAATATTATTTTTGGTCCTATTTCCGGACTTACAGCAGGAACCCATACTCTTATAGTAAAGGCAACCACGGCTGGATGTGGAACTGTAAATTTATCTCCTCCTCCTGTTGTTGTGGTTAATCCTGATCCTGGTAGCACAAATCCTGTTTTTACCGATACAACAGTGTGTTCAAGTGCAACGAATGTTAAAATAAACATTACTAATTCAATTCCAGGCGTTACCTATACTTTCAAATTCGGAGCTACAGTAGTTGGTACAGTAACAGCTAGCGGAACAACAGCGAGTGTAGTTATTCCTATCGCATCACTTAACCCGACAGCAAATTTAATCACAACCCGTTCCCTTGATATAACTGGATCCATAGCCCAGTGCACAAGCGTGGATTTTACTGACAAATCAGTCATCACAATTAATCCAAACCTTTCGGCATCAGGCCCTTCTTTTACAGACACTACAGTATGTTCTAATGCCGGGAATGTTAAGATAGATATTACCAATGCTATATCTGGTGTAAAATACACTTTCAAACTGGGAGCAACAGTTGTTGGAACAGTAATTGCAAGTGGACCAACGGCAAGTATTATCATTCCAATAACATCCCTTAGCCCGACAGCAAATGTAATATCATCCCGAACTTTAGATGTCAGTGGATCAATTACCAATTGCAGTGTGGTGGACTTTAATGATAAATCGGTCATCACTATAAATCCTGATATTTCTGCAGCCGGTCCTTCATTTACAGATACAACAGTATGTTCAAATGCAGGTAACGTTAAAATAAACATTACAAATGCCATATCGGGTGTAACGTACACTTTTAAACTGGGAGCTGCAGTTGTAGGAACAGTAACTGCAAACGGAACAACAGCAAGCCTGATAATCTCTATTGCATCACTTAATCCTACTGCTAATATAATTACCATCCGTACACTGGATGTAACCGGCTCTATTACAAATTGTAATGCGGTACTTTTCAATGACAAATCGGTCATCACCATTAATCCAAATCTTAACGCAGCTGGCCCTTCTTTTACCGATACTACTATATGTTCTAATGCAGGGAATGTCAAAATAAATATAACCAATGCAATAGCAGGTGTCACCTATACATTCAAATTCGGAGCTACAGTAGTTGGAACAGTAACAGCAAGCGGAACAACAGCAAGCCTGTTAATTTCTATAGCCTCACTTAATCCTACAATAAATTTAATATCAACCCGTTCCCTAGATGTGAGTGGATCTATAACAAATTGTAATGTTGTGGACTTTAATGACAAATCGGTCATTACCATAAATCCAAACATTTCTGCATCTGGCCCATCATTTACAGATACGACTGTTTGTTCCAACACTGCAAACGTCAAAATAAATATTACCAATGCTATATCTGGTGTTACCTACACTTTCAAATTGGGAGCTACAGTAGTTGGAACAGTAACAGCGAGCGGAACAACAGCCAGCCTGAACATTTCTGTTGCTTCACTTAACCCAACAGCAAACATAATAACTACCAGGTCTCTTGATGTAACCGGCTCTATTACAAATTGTAATGCGGTACTTTTCAATGACAAATCGGTCATCACAATCAACCCACTTCCATTAAGTACTGTAACTACTGTTGGTGATACGATTTGCACAACAGATGTTAATGCCGATGTAACCATAACAAATGCACAAGCAAATGTGACCTATGAGGTTTATACCAGTGGGGCAGTACTTGCGACCGGAAGTAGGGGAACTAATGGATTGCTCACTATATCACTTCCAAGAATAGGAAACCTCAGCACTGGAGATAATACTGTCAATATCAGGGCTATATTTTTACCATGTAGCCAGGTAGGATTATCTCCTGTGAATATAAAAGTCAACCCACTACCATCCGCTACATCCTCAATATCAGCTGCACCACCTGTTGTTTGTGCAGGTGGTTTAAGCACGGTCAGTATTGGAACGTCAACCGCAGGCGCCACTTATAGAATTTATGACAATGGAGTTTTGACTGACTCAATTGTTAGCACGGGAGGAAATATTACCAAACAGGTAAATATGAACATTGTTGGTTTGAGAGTCATCACTGTAAAAGCATTTATAAAAGGTTGCGGAGTAGTTGACTTAACAAATAAGGACACTGTAACCGTTCTTAACGGCAATAACATAAACATTCCTGTCACAGCAGATGACACGGTTTGCATTGGAAAGCCAGTAACCGTTAGTGTTCAAAATACAGAACTACTGGTTGATTACCAGGTGTTTGAAAATACGACTTCTTTGTCAGCAGTTAAACCAGGAACTGGTGGAACGCTAACTTATACAATAAATGGTCTTGCTGTCGGTTCTCACCTGTTAAAAGTAACCGCTACTACTGTTTGTGGTCCTGTTGATTTAAAAGCAAAACCAATCGTCATTGTAAATGGCAACCCAACTGCAACCCTTGCTGTAAAAGGAGATACATTATGCTTTCCTTCAACAGCTGACTCAATGGTGACCATTTTTGCAGCACAAAATGGTGTTACTTATAAAGCCTTCATAGCAGGACAACTTGCCGGGCAAGGAAAAGGTACAGGCTCAAATTTAAAATTCGCTATCAAAAGATCCTTGTTAGCAACAGGGAACAATTACATCAAATTCACTGCGACCAATACTGGATGTACTGTCGTGAACCTGAAAGATTCCGCTAACATGCGTGTTAACCTTCCGCCAAACATTAATTTATCTGTGTTAGGCGATACTGTTTGTAGTGTGCCGGTAACAAATCCGGTTGTAAAAGTTTTAAGTGCTGAGGACCAGGTAAAATATACTGCCTTCCTCAATACAATCCTGGTAGGTTCCGGGACCGGTCCACAAAATTCATTGGGAATCAGCATCGACAATACAAAACTGTCTCCAGGTAACAATACAATCAGGTTTGTAGCTACAATCAATGGATGCCCGGTTGCTGATTTGCTAAAAACTGCAAATGCGAGGATTAATGCCCCTGCTAATGTCAATGCTATAATTTCTAACGACACGGTTTGTACTCTAAATGGTGCCAACCCAAGAATAATAGTAAAAAATGCTGAACTAGATATTATTTACAGGGCACTGAAAAGTGGAGTTGAAGTTGGCAAAGGAAAGGGTACAGGTGTTGATCTTCCTATAGGTATTGATAAAACAGCTCTGACACCAGGTGACAATTTGATTGTCATAGAAATGACTTCCTTTAAATGTGCTTCGGGTTCTGTAAGCAAGAATATCAGGGTTAATACATTACCCAGTGATAAATTAACAGTTAAAGACACAACCGTTTGCACAAATAGTCCTTTAACACATGTAGGAATTGAGGGGACCGTTGCAGGCGTAACTTATTCTGTCTATGAAGGGACTGTAAAAAAAGGAAATTCTATAACCAGTCAAGGTGGAATTTTGAATATTCCTATTACAGTAGGAAATGGAAGCAACCAATTAAATCCAGGTCAAAATATTCACAATTTAATTGTGAAATCATTCATTCCTGGTTGTGATACTGTCCTATTAGGAGATACTGCGATGATCAAAATTAATCAGTTACCCTCTGATAATCTTACTATTACAGGAAGTTCTGGTTGTGGTGACGCTAAAGTAACGGTTGCCAATACAACTGCGGGTGTATTTTACCAGGCGTTTAAAGGAAATGCCCCTGTTAATACACCAGTAAAAAGTAATGGAGGATTATTAATTTTAAGTATCCCTTCGGCTAATCTGGGTATTGGGACACATGTCATCAATGTTTCTGCCACAATAGATGGTTGTGCTGTAGTAATGCTTAAGGACACCGCAAGTGTAACAGTAAAAGAAGTGCCAAACGGGAATTTGAAAGTTACAGGAAGTACGGTTTGTACCAATTCTGTTAATGCCTCAGTTACAGTTGAAGGAACAAAACTTAACGAGGTTTACCAGGCTTACTTAAACAATATTGCAATAGGAGATTCTGTGAAAAGCACCACTCCAAATATTTTATTGACTCTTCCGGTATCCCAATTATCAGAGGGAATTAATATTATAAATGTTCGGTCAAGACTTGCTGGTTGTGGAGAAACCACTCTTTTAGATACGGGTTTGGTCATGATAAACAAACTCCCAGATCCAAAACGTACAATAAGTGGGTCAACAGTTTGTTCAAATAGTCCATCCGGACAAATATATATTGACAACTCTAAACCAAGTGAGATCTATAAGTTATATGAAGGAAATATAGCAAAAGGTGTGGCAAAAGCTGGTAATGGTGGACGTTTAGAAATAGATGTTCCAATTGGATTGTCATCAAATTCATTGAATAAAGATGTTGAAGACCATATTTTAAGTGTAATTGCCTTAATTCCAGGCTGTGATACTGTTAAATTTGACCAAACTGGTTTGATCAAAATTTCGCAGCAACCAGATTCCAACCTGATAGCAACAGGAAGCATTGGTTGCGGTGGAAATGCAGATCTGACCGTAACTGTTGCGGGAACAAAAAATAAAGAAGTTTACCAGGCATATCTCGATACTGTGAAAGTGGGAAGCCCGGTAACCAGTTCCGGAGGAAATGTTATCCTTAGATTGCCGGTTAACAGTCTGAAAGTTGGTAAAAACATTATCAATATATCTGCCTCTATTATAGGATGTACAGATGTGAAATTGAAAGATACAGCCTTGGTGGTTGTAAATACTGATTTGGCCAATGACCTTACGGTAATAGGTGATACTGTCTGCAGCGACTCAAAAACTGCTCACCTTACCATTTTACAAACTAAAGCAGGAGAAAAGTATATTTTCGAATTAAATAGCCAGTTAGTACGGAATGATACTATAAGTTCAGGAGGTAGTTTTAAAGTCCCAATTCCTGTAAATGCGTTGTCTCCAGGAATGAACAGTCTTGTTTTAAAATCTCAAAACCCTGGTTGTGGAATTGCCCTTCTTACTAATCCAGGCCTAATTCTCGTTAACAGTAAACCTGAAGTCGGTCTGGGACTTGATGGAGATATTGTCTGCAGTAACGGGACAAATGCACAAGTTACAATTGCCAATACGAAGGCCGGCGAAACATATTATGCTTACAATAAAGGAAATTTGGTAGATTCCGTGTTAAGTAATGGAAATGGAATTGTATTTAATATTCCTGTGAGTGTGCTTAGTGTTGGTATCAATAAGATCCATGCAAAAGTATTTATCAAAGGTTGCGGTACTCAGGATTTGAAAGACACGGCAAAGGTTTTGGTTAATCCTTTGCCTTCTGATAGTTTACCTGTTATTGGAGATACTGTTTGTATTGGAAACAAAATTGTAACAGTCACGATAAAAGGGACCAGGGTCAATGAAAGGTACCAGGCCTACGAAAATGGTAAAATAATAGGAGGAGAGAAATTGAGTGCCGGAGGTAATTTGCAAGTAAACCTGCCCTTAGGAACCAATGGATTGGGTGAAGGTTATCATAAAATTGAAATAAAATCTACTATTGATAGCTGTACCGTTGTAGATTTAAAAAATTGGGCTGACGTACTGATCAATACTTCCCCCGATTCAAGCCTTGCCGTAATTGGAGATATAGTTTGTAGTAATGGAGATTCTGCAACTGTGCAAATCCTGGGTACCAGGAAAGGTGAAATTTATAGGGCCGAGTTGAATAGTCTCTTTGTGAGTCAGGCTGTTACAAGCAACGGTGGAATTGTCACACTTAGAATTCCTGTTAATTCCTTAAGTCCAGATACTAACTTTATCAATATTTTTGCCAGGGTTATAGGCGCTGGTTGTCCTGACATCATTCTGAACAATCAGGCAAAAGTAATGTTAAACGGTTTGCCTACGGCCAACTTAAAAGTGGCTGGTGATACAGTTTGTAGTTCAGGAAATCAGGCTTTTGCTAAAGTCAAAATCTACAATACAACAAAATCTGTAACGTATACTGCCTATTCAAATGGTAATATTTTAGGCCAGCCAATAGTAAGTACAGGAGATACTGTTGTAATTTCTATTCCAATTGACCAGTTAAAACCAGATTTGAATATTGTGAATTTCATAGCCTCTATTGACAGTTGCGCTAATGTCAATCTTAAAGATTCTGCTTTTGTTATTAAAAATAAATTACCGGTCATTACCACTTCGGTTGAGGGATCTACGGTTTGTAGTAACAATGACAATGGTACAGTAACCATCAGCAAATCTGAATTAAATGCAGTTTATATCGCCAGGTCTGGGAACACTCAAATTGGTTCTGCTGTTACTGGAACCGGCAATGATATAACACTTGTCTTACCTATTAATCAATTAAAACCTGATACTAATGTTATTTCAATTGATGTAAGTATCAAAGGATGCGGTACTCAGACATTAACACAAACAGCACTGGTAATAGTAAATCCAAAACCAAGCGCAGAATTAAATACTGAAGGAGATGTGGTTTGCGAAACAAGTCCGGTAGCTAATGTTAAAATAGAACTGACACAAAGAAATGTTAGTTACCAGGCATATTACAAAGGTCAAAAAATCGGCTTACCTATGGTAAGTGATGGTAATACAGTTAACCTTACAATTCCGGTTCCCAGCTTAACCGATACAGAAAATAAAATATCTGTAAAAGCGTCTATCAATAAATGTGAAGATGTAGACCTGAAAGATACTGCATTGGTAGTGGTGAATAAAGTACCGAGGGCAGGATCTGTAACAATTTCAGGTAGTTCTATTTGTCCAGGCGATGATGGAGAAGTAACAATGTCTGGAGGAGATCTGAATGTTGTTTATAATATTTTGGTCAATAAGGTAGCAACGCCATTCACTTTCAAAGGCAATAGTCCACAAACAACCATCACCATTCCGGCATCTTATTTACCTGAATACACCAACTTAGTAACCTTGAGAGCTAATATTCCTTCCTGTAAACCTGAGGACATTGGAGATGGTACTTCTATTTACGTCCTTTCTAAACGTTTAAAAATTACGGGTAAGACACTTCTATGTGATTCAAGTACCAGTGACTACCAGACAGATACTATCTTAGGGGCACTTTCTTATAAATGGACTGTGACTGAAGATGCTAAAATTGTATCTCCTTTCGATACTGCATCTTCTGTTAGTGTAAGGTTTGGGACTCGGTCGCCTTTAATATCTGTGGTTCCTATGGCCACAAAAAGGACATGTCCATTGGCTGGGGATACTATAAAAGTTATCATTGAGCCAAAAGTCAAAGGTAATGGTTTCATCAGCAGTAGGGATACTGTTTGTTTGAATGAAATTGACAGCGTATATGCAGGCGGATTAACTGGTGTTTCTTCATACAAATGGATATGGTCGGATAGCATCGAAGTTTTAGGTGTCACCAAAATAACGAGAAAAGATTCGATACAATATGTGGAGCCAGGAGTAGTGAAACTGGAAGCTATAGCTTATAGTAATTGTGCTGTAGCTTATGTTGATACCGTAATAAAATATGTCAGGGTACTTAGTATCCCTCATGTAGAAGCCAATGAATATGAAGTAATTCCAATGAAGGGGACTGACAATACTATCAATCTAAATGGATCTGGTACCACCGTAACTTCAGGAAGAGATACAATTTCTTATAAATGGTATGCAGATAGATCTACACCAGGACAAATTATAAATCCACAGTCTTTATATGATGCTACATTAATACCAACAGGGAAAGAGACTAAGGTTTATTTGCTTGCAAGCAATATAAATGGCCATTGTCCGGCAAAAGACAGTGCAATTATCAACCTTACTTTCAAGCTCGAAATCCCTAATGTTTTCACGCCGAACGGAGATGGAGTACATGACAGGTGGGAAATAAAAAATATAAATATATTCTTTTTTAATTGTACTGTAGAAGTATTTAATAAATGGGGTAACTTTGTATATAAATCAGCAGAAGGGTATGCTGAGCCATGGGATGGTACAAGAAACGGTGAGGACCTGCCTGTTGCAACATATTATTATATTGTTGACTTAAAAAATGGGGACAGACCGTATACAGGATCAGTAACAATAATAAGGTAACATTTGAAATTCTAAAGAATGAAAAAAGTTGTATTAATTATTACATGTACGTTATTTGTCAATATCTCACATGTTTTTGCTCAGCAGGAATCTCAGTACAGTATGTATATGTTCAACCAGCTCCTGATAAATCCCGCAGTAACAGGTACTGAAGATTATATGGATGCAAAGTTGGGTTATCGTGCTCAATGGATTGGTCTGGAAGGTGCACCGAGAAACTTTTATGGAACTTTTCACACTCCAATCAAAAAACTCAAGTCTGAGTTTGATGATGTGAAGCCCTTAGCCTGGCATGGCCTGGGTGGTTTTGCTACTGGTGAATTAACAGGTCCTTTGAGTAAGTATAAGCTTTATGGTTCATATGCATATCATCTTCCTTTAAGCAATACGATGGTTCTTTCGCTGGGTACCTTTTTAGGTGTTCAAAATTATTATGTAAACAGGGATCGCCTTGATTTTAAGGACAATACTGCTGATGCTGCAGTAAACGGAAATGTTTCTGTAATAACTCCTGATGGAAGTGTTGGTGGATGGTTATATAGCAGGCAGCTTTATGTTGGGCTTTCCATTTTACAGATCTTTAATAACAAAGTGAAAGTTGCAGATGGTTCTAATCCTGAAGGTAAGCTTAACAGACATTATTTTTTTACTGCCGGTTATAAAATCAAGCTGGATGATAGATGGGCGGTGGTTCCTTCTGTTCTTATTAAAGGCTTGAGTCCCGCACCTGTTCAATTTGATATCAATGCCAAGCTCCGATATCAGGACAGAATTTGGTTTGGTGCATCTTATCGAAACCAGGATGCTATAATTGCTCTTTTAGGTATGACAATAGACAATAAAGTAGACATAGGTATGTCTTATGATATTTCAATAGCTAAATTTAGAAAGTATAACAGTGGATCGTTCGAAGTTCTGGTAGGATATCATATCCCTACAAAGAAGCTTGCTCCTTCACATTCATATTTTTGGTAGTTTAGGGTAAATTTTAGAGTATGAAAAAAAATGTTCTGCTTTTGGCGGCCTGCCTGGGTTTCAGTGTTTCTTATGGGCAAAAACCAAATAGGCCTCAACCTCCTCCCCGACATGTCCCTGCACATCCGGAAATGTATTCAAGAGATACAACCCATATAGACAAAGATTCTACATTTTACACTATTGATAACCTTGGTCCAACGATAAATCTGGAGCATAGGTCAGCAGGTGGCAGGGTTTCTCCTGATGGAAAGACCTTATATTTCTTCAAGGTTGACAATGAGGAAAATCTTAAAGGAAGCCGTGACATATGGGTTTCAGAATTTAATGATAAAGACCAAGCCTGGAACCCTGCACAGCACATGCCTGAACCTATAAATAATTATAGTGATAACCTTGTTCACTGGGTTTCTAAAGATGGCAATAAGCTTTTGCTACATAATGTTTACCTGAAAAATAAGATAAGT
>JANYCH010000284.1 GCA_025360395.1 Cytophagales bacterium
TCAGCAACAACCGGTATTATTACTTCCTTAAAACCACTTGATAAAATGTAAACCTGATCCCTATGAGATTCAAAAAACAGCTTATTTCTGTTAAAAGAATCAGAGATATTATGTTTAAGCCTTTCAATTAATTCTGGCAAATGCCTTTTATTAGCTTGAAGGATTTCTAATCTTTTTGCGAGTGATTCAGCAAAATCAATTTTACCTTCCATTCCCAGGTTGGTAATTTCCTGCACTTTGTGTAAACATTCTGTTTTATAAGGTCTTCCTTCGAGAGAAATTTCACATAATAAATCCAGCGATTCTACTTTTGCAAGTGTGCTATCAAAATCAATTACAAAGAATTTGGTTTGTTCAGTAACGGCGGTTTCCATAAAGGACTATGGGAAAATGAACCGCAAATTTCCTTAATAATAAGGGAAATAAAAAACCAAATCAGAATTTATACTCTAAAGTTATGTAAAGACCTTACATATGAGTCCTTATTTCGTCTTTCAGAAATTTCAATGTCACTTCACAAGGGTTAGATTGGCGCTCCAACATTTCCTCAAATATCTTTTTTGCTAGTTCTATTCCCCGCTCGCCTTTGTCGACTTTTTCACCTGCTTTATTTATTATGGATACAATTTCTTCAAACGTTCTCCTGATCATCGTCCAGGCTTCATCACTCATATAAATTTGCTGAGAAAGATTATGGTTCAATTCATCCCTCATTTCATAATTTAATTTTTGTTGTAATTGCCCGGAAGTAAAAGCCGGATCATTCACCCTAATCAACAAATTATTCGGTGAAATTCTCTCTAAGAACAGGCACATGCGTTCATAGGCTTGTAGCCTTAGTGGAAGAGTTGTTTTGCTGTTTTCAATTCTCAGGTCTGCTATCTTTTTTTGAAAATCTTTTTGGGCAAGTTCAAAATCTTTGTTGATAAACGCCTTTACAGTTAAATACATAGCTACCAGCACGATAGATGCCGGCAAAACCATTTTCATAAATTCTAAAAAAAGATCCATTTTAAATAGATTACCAATTACCTTTTATAACTTTTAATAACTCTTCATGTGCTTTTCCTGCTGCCAAGACTTCTATTGCAGTAAGATGTTTGTTACCTCCTGAAAAATCTGTAACCTTTCCTCCTGCTTCTTCAACAAGTAAAATTCCGGCAGCAATATCCCAAATATTTAGATTATACTCAAAAAAAGCTTCACCACGTCCACTGGCAACATAAGCCATGTCTAAAGCAGCTGAACCAAGTCGTCTTACCCCATGACATCTGTTAGTGAATTTCTGCAACAAGGCATAGTATTTCTCGGTTTGACCCTTTAGATCGTAGGGAAAGCCCGTGATAATCAATGAATCCTCTACAGTATTTACCTGAGACACTTGAAGTTTTGTATTATTAAGCCAAGCGCCCCCACCTTTCCAGGCATAAAATACTTCTGATCTCATAGGATCCAGAACCACTCCTGAAAGCACATCATCTCCCTTCATCAATGCAGCCGTGGTACAAAAAATCGGCAATCCATGCATAAAATTGGTAGTCCCATCCAATGGGTCAATAATCCAATTATATTCCTTTTTACCAACGTTGGTTGTATTTTCTTCAGTCACAAAACCTGCCTCCGGGAATATATCCGTAAGACTTTCAACAAGCATTTCCTCAGCTTGCTTGTCTACGTAAGAAACAAGATTATTATACCTTCCTTTTTTTTCGATTTTATCTGAGGAGAAGGTTTCAAACTCTTTTCTGATAAATCCTCCTGCTTCTTTCAATGATGAGGCAAGGCGCTTTGTAATTACTTCTAAATTCATGCAGGATTATTTTTAAAATAGTTGCGATATAAACGGTATACAACCCTTACCTGAAGTGCTAAAACAAATGGGAACATTAAAAACAAAGGTTTTTCGGGCAAAAGATACCCAATTGTATAATAGAATACAGACAAAATTACTAAGCCAAGACAAATATAAAATGTAAACTTTTGACTTCGGTATTTTGAAAGCAGTAAAAAGTAGCCAATACAAAAAGGATTCGCCCAAAGTAAATCGGTATTCCCTGCACAAACCCAATGATCTGTCGCAAACCAAAGTAAAGCCAAAACAAAACCTAAAATTGTGACCACAACAAACAATAAAGAGTCAAACGCTAAGGCAACAGAAACAAATCTGCCTTTTGAAAATATCAGCAACATGGCCAGGGCAAAGACAACCATGGTTACAGATAATACAGGATTATTTACTTTAACATTATTTTCAAAAGGGTATAAAATTTCTTTATCCTGAACAACAAATGGTTTTCCGGAATTCATTGCATTTGCGAGACCTAGTTTAAGGTTTAAAGGCAAATACATTTGGGTTAAATAATCAGTTTTTTTGTCGGCAGGTGCTCCTAAGCCTATGTTCATTCCTAATGAAGACCATGGATGAGGCAAAAGAAAAATATTCATCCAATCCCTGAATGAATAAGGAGTTGCTATTGATTCATCATATTTAAATCCTTCTCCTAAGTTGTTCTTTAAAATGTCCCTGATTCTGGACGAACAATTATCAAGATAAAAATCGTATTTGTAATGGGCATTTTGAGGTAAAGCATTCCATTCCAGAAAATTATAAAGCTTCTGTTTTTGGATTGAATCTAAACCTAGCAATTGCTGGTCCAGCCCTCTGCCTTCTTGTTGAGTTGATAAATACTGATCCTCAAAAGAATAGACACTTAATGTATAATCAAGATGCCCTTTTACAAAATTTAAATAAAAACCAGGTTGTTCAAAATCAAAAGTACCATAATTGTAAACCCTGTCGATTTGGTTTTGCGGGTCATAAACCCAAATTGTACTATGGCCAAAGGCTGAATAAAGATCATTTCCCGGACTGATGGTGATTAAACTTACCTGTGCATTAGGTGACAGCAAATCAGCACAGAAACCCGAATAAGAAAACAAAAAAGCTCCAAGCAGAGCTGTAACTACCTGGAGCTTTAAGAATTTCATTTTTAAAATGATAACTTATTGTTTTTGCGTTTTTAAAACATCCATTAGATATTTGCCATATCCACTTTTCATGTATTTCTTCGCTTCCCTTTCCAGTTCCGTTTTTCCTATAAAGCTCATGTGATAGGCTACCTCCTCAATACATCCGATCTTTAAACCTTGCCTCTCTTCAATAACCTGAACAAATTGTCCTGCCTGCATCAAAGAATCAAATGTTCCGGTATCCAACCAGGCTGTTCCTCTTTGCAAAACCCCTACTTTTAACCTTCCTGATTCAAGATATACTTTGTTAATGTCTGTTATTTCCAATTCCCCCCTCGGAGAAGGCTTAATATTTTTTGCTACCTCTACAACCGAATTGTCATAAAAATACAAACCAGGAACTGCATAATTAGATTTTGGGTTTGCCGGCTTTTCTTCAATACTTAAAGCTTTCATTTCAGAATTAAATTCTACAACGCCATATCTTTCCGGATCACTTACATGATAAGCAAAAACAACACCTCCATCCGGATTATTATTTTCCGATAGTAAAGAAGTTAACCCTGCACTGAAAAAGATATTGTCCCCAAGAATTAAAGCGACTTTATCCTTCCCTATAAATTTTTCTCCAATAATAAAAGCTTGTGCTAATCCATCAGGACTTGGCTGCACAGCATATTCGAAACGACAGCCGATTTGGCTACCATCTCCTAATACTTTTCTAAAGCCTTCAGCATCATGTGGTGTAGTAATAATTAAAACCTCCCTGATCCCGGCCAAAAGCAATGTTGAGAGCGGATAGTAAATCATAGGTTTGTCATAAACAGGCATTAACTGTTTACTAACCGCAATAGTAAGTGGGTGAAGCCTTGTGCCACTACCACCAGCAAGAATAATACCTTTCATATCTATAATAATCAGTGCAAAAAAACAGAATTAATTTTATTAAAACCTGTTTTTCTTTATTAAAGTAAGATAGCTTATTAGACATGACATTATATTACAAATAAGGTATTAGAGTTTAATATATTCCTTAATTACCTTTGTCGATACAATTCGCACCAAATCGTTACTGCTTTCAAAAATGAAAGAACTTCTCAATTACCTTTTCGAACATAAAACCCTTTCTAAGCAGGATGCCAAAGCTGCTTTGATGGCTATTACCAAAGGAGATGTGAATTTTGCCCAGACTGCAGCTTTTTGTACGGTTTACAGAATGCGAAGTATAACGGTTGAAGAATTAGAAGGGTTCCGGGATGCAATGCTTGAATTGTGCCTTCATGTAGATTTGGGCGAGGTCGATGCAATAGATGTATGCGGAACCGGAGGCGATGGGAAAAACACTTTTAACATCTCTACCATTACCACTTTTGTTGCAGCGGGTGCGGGGGTTAAGGTGGCAAAACATGGAAATTATGCTGTTTCATCTTCTGTTGGTTCTTCAAATGTTTTAGAACATGTAGGCATAAAATTCACTAATGATGTGGCTTTGCTTAGAAATTGCATGGATGCATCAGGAATAGCCATAATGCACGCTCCTTTGTTTCATCCAGCAATGAAAAATGTGGCTCCAATCAGAAAAGAATTAGGCGTAAAGACTTTTTTCAATATACTTGGGCCAATTGTTAATCCTTCATTTCCAAGTAAACAAATGGTAGGTGTCTACAGTCTTGAACTAGCAAGGTTATACGCCTATCTATATCAGCACAGCAGTAAGCGTTTCCTGGTTATACATTCAGTAGATGGATATGATGAAATTTCATTGACCGGAAATTTCAAGATGATTACAGATGTATCTGAAAAACTTGTAACCCCGGCTGAAATTGGAAGAAAAAAATTATTTGCTGAAGAAATATACGGTGGTAATTCAATAGAAGAATCTTCCAAAATATTTATGAACATTTTAAAAGGCAAAGGAACAGAAGCGCAGAATGAAGTAGTGATGGCCAATGCCGGAATGGCTATTTACTGTGCAAACCCTTCAATGTCAATTTTTGATGCTCAGGAGAAGGCCAAGGAATCTCTTTTAAGTGGTAAAGCCCTGAAGTCTTTTGAAGCCTTAAAGAAAGTGTTAGGTTGATTTAAATAACAAGAAAAAGAACATGTTTTGAATTAAAAATAAAATATGTTTGTATTTTATCAACAAAACATACATAGTATTTAATGCCTAATTGAATCAATTAGGCATTTCGATATTATTATGTCAATAATAATATCGAAATCAATACGAAAAATCAGCCATAAATCTCATTTCTACATTCAATGTCTTTCCTGAGCCGTCCTTAGCTGGTTCTTGATATGTAAGGGCTAAATGGTCAAAGTTAAGACATGTCACAGTAAATGTTTTTTGTAACACAGGAGGATTAACATTTGGATCCGCCGTGAAGATGGAAACAACAGGAGAACTGTTATAATTAGAATTATAAACAATTTTATAAGTAAATTCTAAAGCTGTTTCTTTATTTCCACTTTTTTGTATAAAATAGAGAATCATTGTGGAGGCATTTTGAGCCGAATCGGACGCAAATAAAAACTTAATTTTTTTTGGAATTGAATCGTTTAACGGAATACTATCAACATACCAGGTTGTCATTTGCCAAGCTTTATTTTCCAATAAATCAAATACACCATCATACTTATACCCAAGACAATCTGGTATGAATGAACTCATTGTAAAGTTCCTAGTATTGACTTGGGCATAACCAAGCACACCATAGAAAGTTATAAAAATTAAAAACAAAACCTTTTTCATTTTAGCATAACATTATATCGTTGAACAAAATCACTTCCCTGCATGATTAAAGTATAAAGTCCTGGAGGTAAATGCGAAGAATAATTAAATTGTATTTGGGTTTCGGAGTCGCCAAGTAATTGATTTGAAAATTTTACACCAGTAGAGGCATAATTTCCGGTAGAACTCATAAAATAGAAAGTAATAGAAGGATCTAACTTGGTAAGAAATACCCTAATATCTAAAAGAATATTTTGATATGTAGTAGCATCTTGTGGATTTGGGAAAACATTCATTAACCTGGTTTTTGGTAAATTTTCAACAGATGGATTTGGAGTTTGTACAAATGTATTTAAGGGTACATATTGTGATCCCTGTTTCTGGGAAGACGTCTTTTGAGCAGCTATTATCGGCGCCAAACTATCAGCCGATTTTTTCATATTTGTAGATATATAAGTCTTTAAGTTTTGCATATATTGAGCGGAATCCTGGAGAACATCTGTTTTAGATGTTACAGATGTAGAATTAGTAGTTCCATCATTGTATCCATTAGTAGCGTCACAAGGAAATGTATATTGAATATATGCTTTAAAATTCGCGCCTTGTTTAGCTTTGAAACCTGGTTGCAACTTCACACTTTTTCCAGCATGATATTTTACTTGTGAACCAGAATTCA
>JANYCH010000333.1 GCA_025360395.1 Cytophagales bacterium
TGTTAAAGGAAATTGAAAACCTTCCTGAAAATATGGTAGGTTTTAAAGCCACAGGCGAAGTAACTAAGGATGACTTTGATAATGTTTTACTTCCAATTGTTAAAAATAAAACGAATAAGACAGGCAAGTTGAATTACATGCTTGTGATAGAGACGCCACTTCGCAACTTTACCTTTGGGGCATGGATGAAGGATGCCTGGTTAGGCATTAAAAACCTGACAAAATGGAACAGAGGTGCAATAGTTTCTGATTCCGAAAATATCAAAATGTTTACGGATGGCTTTAGTTATGTTGTTCCAGGTGAGTTTAAAGGCTTTTTGCATCAAGACCTGGATAAAGCCATCAAATGGGTTTCGCAAGAATCTAAATAACGATTTTTCGGGTAAATTATTACATTAAAAATGTTTAATGTCTATGTGTGGATTGGAAGGTGGCATTAAATTTTATCTTTTGATATACTAACCATGGGGTAATCCTTTTGTTACTTAATTAAAAAATCAGCCCATGACAACGCTCTGTTGTACCCATAGTTACAATATTCCTAAAAATGATGAAGATCGTTTGAAGAAACTATACAGGTTTGATATCCTCGATACGCCTCATGAAATGGTTTACGACAGGATAGCAAAATTAGCAGCAGACATATTTGGCACACCGGCATCTCTGATTAGTTTTGTTGATCAAAATAGGGTATGGTATAAATCTAATACTTCTAAAATACCTAACAGGGAAACATCAAGACAAGATAGTTTGTGTTCCCTAGCTATTTTAAATGATGGGCCCACTGTTTACCAGGATACTTTTTTGATCCCAGAACTAGATTCACATCCTTTAGTACACAGGGATATCGGGATCCGGTTTTATGTCGCCGCCCCAATCAGGACTTTTGAAGGTTATAATATAGGTGCAATTTGTGTTGTTGATTATATACCCAGAAATGTAACCGAGATACAAATTACAATGCTTGAAACGCTTGCTTCAATTGTAGTAGACCAGTTGGAACAAAGGTTGGCAGAAAAGAATAATCATATTATCCTCGATGATCTTATGGAGAAGACTATCCATAATCTCAAAAGTCCTTTAAGTGCTATCAAATCACTTTCTGAGGAAATTCCAAGAACTATTGACGATAATGAATCAGTTATCGAAATGGCAGTCATGATTTCTGAAGCTTCAAGAAGTTTGATTACAGGACTTAATGAACTTAAAGAAATATCCAAAATTGAAAACGGCAATATAGAAATTCACCTCCAGCCAGTAAATCTTGAAGAAATTCTGACCAAAGTAATGGTGAATTTCGAGAAAACAGCTTGGAATAAGGGGCAAACTATTACCCTAGCGATGAATACCAATAATGAAATAAAAGCTGACCGTTTGAGAGTTAAAGAAATATTCGAGCATCTATTGAGCAATGCGATTAAATACAGTTACCCTAATTCTCACATCAGGATTAATGTTGTAGAGCATTTGAATAAGGTACGTGTTGAATTCTGTGACGAGGGCCAGGGACTGATTGAATCAGACAAGGCTAAACTCTTTACTAAATTTGCTAAATTAAGTTCATATCCCACAGCAAGGGAAACATCCACAGGTTTAGGTCTATCAATTGTTAAGATGCTTGTAGACTTACATCAGGGCAAAGTTTGGGCTGAAAGTGATGGAAGAGATAAAGGGTCAAAATTTACGGTAGAGTTTCCTGTAAGGGTTCGATTGGGAAAATAAAGAAGCCATTTTTGGATAAGACCAATAAAGAAAAAAAGTTCGGATTCTTAAAAAGAAACGAACTTTATTGAATTAAACTATAGGATTTCGACCTAATTGATCGTATCGTTATGTCGTATATGTACTAAATGAAGACTTTCATTACCAGAGTTTAAGCAAAAATTCCTGATCAATTTGTTTTAATATTAGTCTTTACCTCAGGAACGCAAACAAATAAAAAAGAAGATCTTTTTATCATTTATGTTGATGAAGTTTTCTATTAAATACTTAAACAAATTGTAAATTATAAACTTTTACTTAGATAAGAAAGTTCACAATCACATTTAATTTGTATTGGTAAGCCAATTGCTTTATTCTATTTTTTACTTTTTGCTTTCTTTTTGTCAAACTGATCTTGCGTTGCCTTGTCATATAACAACCTTCCGTTTGCATCCCATTCTTTTAATACAATGGGCTGGGTTTCTGTATCATAAGGATCTTTAGGGTATTGCGTTATTTTCTTTCTTTTTTTTCGGTCATCATAATATTCAACCCAGATTCCTATCTTTTGTCCTTCAGCATAAGTGCCATCCTCTGCCAACAAGCCACTTTCATAAAACCGGAAATATTTCCCTGTCTTAATGCCATATTGAATAGGAATAATCTCCTGGATTTTTTTTCGGTCCTGATCGAAATAACTTATTGTTGATTCCCTTGTCCAGCCCCTGAAATATTTGATTTTTTCTATCAAAATGAAGTTTTTATCGTATTTCTCCCACCTTCCATGTTTAGAGCCAATATAAAATATCCCTTCTTCAAGGATATCATATGCTGTTTTTTTTAAATAGGGTCCATGTAGAAGCCTGGCAAACTTCTTATCTTTTTCCAGAATTGGTGTACTAAAGACTTTCTTTTTCTTGAGGTGATACCAATAGACAGTAGGAACATATATATCGGGTTCTTTATAAACCGGTATGAAATAGAATAATTCTGTAATCCTGGCTTTTCCTTTCCCAGTAAAGGCATAACCTTTTTTAGTTCGGACACCATAAAAAATGTTTTTAGGTATTTTCTTCTCCTTTATTTTAAAATCTCTCTTTTTCTTTG
>JANYCH010000348.1 GCA_025360395.1 Cytophagales bacterium
CCATACCTATAAACCAATTCCCGTTCAATTAACCGGTGACTTCCAATTACAATTCCTTTCAATGTAAGTATTTCAGGTTCTGGGTAACCGGCGAAATAGATGGAAATTGTCTTATTGATTTCACCAGGCCTGTTAGTAGTATTATAACTGACTTTGATATGACCCGCACTATCTTTAGGAACAGCAACAGGTGTGTAGTCAGCAGCGGTACAACCACATGCAGCTGAAACTTTTTCTATTTTCAAAGGCCCTTCTCCTCTGTTAAAATAAACGAAATCGTAATATATTTTACCGGCTGTTTCCTTTACTTTTCCAAAATTCACAATGCGTGTTCTGAAACCCACTGGTGCATGCTGAGCTTGCAGCAAAAGACACATTATCATGGAAAAAATAAAAAAATAAAGACTTTTTAGCATTTTGATATTTGAGATTCTAAGACTTAGCAAAAGTACCTTTGTTTTGACCGAAAAAGAAAGAGCTTAGTGCTTAAAAATTTTCAGCGGGAATTTAAATTAATAGGGATCAACATCCACAACCAATACAGTGCTTTTAAAAGTTTTATTTTTTTGAAATTCAGTTATAGTATTTTTCAAAAGTATCTTGGTTTTTGCTATATCAATTTTATCTCTTTCAAATTTCATAAGTATTTCTTTAAGATACATAGTGTTAATTCTGTCAACAGGTGGCCATTCAGGTCCTAAAACGCGTGACCCACCAAACTGTGATCGTAATTTGGTAGCAAGAAAGTTTGAAGAAGCTTCACATATATTTTTGTCTTTGTCTTTGAATGTAAGCTTGATTAGCCTGGTAAACGGAGGGTAATGGAATTTTTCTCTTTCCTGAATCTCCTTTCCATAAAAACCATCAATATCATTCTGCTGCAGATATTGAAGAAGATAGTGAGAGGGATTAAATGTTTGAATAATGACCCTCCCTTGAATTTCACGTCTGCCTGTTCGTCCGGCAACCTGTGTCAGCATTTGAAATGCTCTTTCATTTGCCCTAAAGTCAGGGAAATACATCATCTGATCTGCATTGAGAACCCCAGCTAAGTTTATCTTTTCAAAATCTAACCCTTTGGTTATCATTTGCGTACCAACAAGGATATCAATTTCTCCTTTATTTAGGCCTTCGTATATATTTTTAAAAGCGTTTTTAGATCTGGTAGTATCCTGGTCCATTCTTTGGACCCTCGCAGCAGGAAGTAAAACAGCCAAATCTTCTTCAATTTTTTCAGTACCTAAACCCTTTGTCGACAATCGGGCCGAATTGCACGCCGGACAAGTTACAGCAATCTTTTCCTGGTGTCCGCAATAGTGACATTTCAACCGCTTATCTCTCTGGTGATAGGTTAGCGACACCGCACATTGCTTGCACATGGAAACCCATCCGCAGGTTTCGCAACATAGGTAAGGAGCATAACCTCTCCTATTTTGAAATAAAAGTGATTGTTCTTTTGCAGCTAAACTGTCCTCTAATGACTTGATCAGTAAAGGGGAATATTCCATGTGGGGATTGGGCAGTGCTGCATTTTTTCTGTCTGCTTTAAGATCAGCAAACTGAATAATAGGCATCAAAGATTCCCCATGCCTTTTATCTAACCTAACATGGCCGTAAACTCCTGATTTTGCCTTGTAATAACTTTCCAGAGAAGGTGTTGCTGAACCAAGTAAAGTTTTTGCGCCACCTAGTTTTGCTAAAACCAGGGCAGTATCCCTGGCCTGGTACCTGGGTGTTTTCTCATTTTGTTTGAAAGAAGGATCATGTTCCTCGTCAATGATTATCAGTCCAAGATTTTTGAATGGAAGGAATACAGATGACCTGGCACCTAAAACCAGTAAGCTTGATCCGTTCTGTACCTTTTTCCAGGTCTCTACTCTTTCGTTTTCCGAAAGTCGGGAATGGTAAGTATCTAACTCTCTGCCAAAAAACTTTATCAAACGGGTGGTCATGTGAGTAGTAAGAGCTATTTCCGGCATTAGAAATAAAACCTGTTTGCCATCTGCAATCTGTTCCTGTATTAGCCTTATATAAATCTCCGTTTTACCACTTCCGGTGATTCCCTGTAAGAGTGCGATGTCTTTTTCAATGAACCACTCCTTAATTTCTTTTAAGGCACCTTGCTGAATATCAGACAACTGATATTCTTTAGGTGACCTTTCGGTTATTAGATTCTCGTTTGAGATAATTTCTTTAAAATCCTCAAAAACACCATTTTTTATCAGCGTTTTAAGCGCTGAACCGGAAAAGTCATTTCCATTGAAAACATTTTTTGGAATGCCATTAAAATTCAGATTGGTGTCACTCCAAACAGGAACCTCCTGCAAATATTTCAACAATATATTTTCCTGCTTCTCCTGACCGGAAATGCTGTCCATTAATTCTTTCAGCAACTTTTTATCACCAACAAACTTTTCCGAAAGCCTTACTTTCTGGATTATTTTAGGTTTGTAAATATGTTTGTATTCCTCAAATAAAAGAATTGCATTCTTCTTTTTTAAGGATTGAAGAATATGATAAAGGGTTTTTGTTCTGGTAATTTTTAAAGCATCAGCATATGCCAAAGCCGGCACGGTTTTAAGTGCTTCTATTAATTTACCTTCATTTTCGGAAAGTGGGATATGATCGTCCTCTTCAAAAGCAGGGTGAATTTGAATTTTAGATTCTGTTGATATTTTGAAACCTGCTGGCAGGGCAGCATGAAAGACCAAGCCAGGCTCAGCCATATAATATTCACTTATCCAGTCAAGCAGTTTCAGCTGGATAGAATTGAAAACCGAATCTTGCTCCAGTATTTCAATAACATTTTTAACCAGATAGTCCACTGGAGGCTGGGCGTGCACATTCTTTACAATTCCTGTATAAATATTTCTTTCGTTGAAAGGAACAACTACCAGGCTTCCCCTGACTAGTTTATTTTCAAATTCTTTGGGGAGTTTGTATGCAAATGTGCCTGACAAAGCAAGGGGCAAATAGCAATCTATGAACTGAAAGGATTCCATTTTGAAATATCCGCCGCTTATTAATTTAACTGTAAATTAGTTTCCTGAGGACCAACCCGGACTCAAGAATTAGTTTGAAAAATAGGGACTTTTTTTATTGACCTTAACAATAACCAAGGTACCCACTCCTTCTTCTGAATGAATCGTGATTTTACCCTTGTGTTGCTGGATTATTTTCTGAACGAGCGACAAACCCAATCCAATTCCAGTGTATTCTCTTGCAACCTCGCTTCTGTAAAAAGGTTCAAATATCCTCTTGTTATCTTCATTTGAAATTCCAATTCCTTGATCTTGAAACTGAAGAGTTATCTCAGATTTATTAAAACTCAGTTTAATATCTACTTTATGGTTCTTAGAGTATTTACATCCGTTTTCGATAATATTATAAAAAGCTGAGTACAATAAATCTGAAGAACCATTAACCAAAAGATCTTCTTCCTCTGGCAATGTTTCATAATCGAAAGTAAAAATATATTCTGGTTTATACCTTACAAGACTATTTGCTGCCTGTAAAATTATCTCATCTACCCTGCAGGTGGTAAACTGTATAAAAGTAAAATCTCCACTCACTTTAGCTAATTCCAATAACCCATTGGCTATTTTGATCATCCTGTCAATATCCTGAGATAAAGATTTTAATAAAACACCATACTCCTCTACATCTCTTTCTTTTAGCATGGTTACATCCAGCTGTGCTTTTATTGATGCAAGAGGGTTCCGGATTTCATGCGATGCGTTTGACACAAAACTCTTTTGCATTTTAAAAGAGTCTTCCAACCTTGACAATAATTGATTGAAGGTTCTTGAAAGTTCCGATATTTCATCTTTGCCGGGACGGTTACTTAGCCGTTTTTGCATATTTGTAAAACTTATTTCACTTACTTCATTGATAATCTCTGAAATAGGTTTAAGAATGTTCCCCGCAAAAAAGTATCCTGCCAACATTACGAATATTACACTTAAGGACCACCCAGTTGCTAAAATTGCAAATAACGTATCAAGCTTTCCTAAACCAAATTTATCTATAGCAGAAACTATAATGACATAATTGCCCTTGTTCTTACTCTTATAAAGCAACCCAAGTATTTCTCTTTCACCTTTACGGGCACGCAACTGCTTACCAGATGCTATTCGTTTATATTGTTCAAATGATATAACTCTTTCTGCCTCTCGATCACTTACATATTCATTTACCGGCCAATTCTTTAAAATACGCACTTGTTCGCTGTACAAACTAGTAAGGTTCATATCATACATAAATCTGAACAACTTTTTGGGGTCCTGTTCAAAATCCCATAATTCGGCGGTATAATGTGCTTTTTCTTTGAGACGGTTGAAGAATTCTCTTTCCCTAAACTGTGAGTAAAAAAAGTAAACTGATAAACAAAAAACAAAAAGAAAGGAAGCCACAATGGTGGTAAACAGAAAAGTAAGCTGATATCTTATTTTCATAATCTAAATAAACAGATTCGAAAGCAAGATAAGAAAGTAAAGCCTAATAGATTTTTTTAAAAACGTCTGGATTATTCAGGGCAATATCGAAGAGCCTTTATTCGGCTAATACTTCTGCCATTCGACTGGAAGTTAATGGCTTTAAGATAATTTCATCAATGCCATATTTTCTAAGGCGGTAAAATCACTTTTGTTACTGGATGTAGTAACTGCAATTGTCTCTGTATTCGCTTTTTGTTAAGGCACTCATAAATTCAATTCCATTCATTAACGACATATTTACGTCCAGTAAAATTAGGTCAGGACAGACATGATCTTCATCAGCCGTTTCTTTGATTTTTTTCAATGCTTCTTCTCCATTGTTTGCAATTTTGAATTACCGTATTAGGTTCTACATACTAACCTTAAAAAGATTGCCTTCTTTAATTTTATTATCCACGAACAATTTTCAACTTAACCTTGTTCGCAGCATAGTTAAACCAATTTAAATCTAATCTGTTATGGAACAATCTATTTTATTTTCACCCTGGAAAGTGGGTAACACATCACTTAAAAACCGCATGGTAATGGCTCCTATGACAAGAA
>JANYCH010000362.1 GCA_025360395.1 Cytophagales bacterium
GGGTAAGCATAAACCAGGCTGTGGGCAACATAATCAAAAGTACTAGCGGTGGCAGGTTCTGCCACAAAAGAATTACTGCCAAATGCAGGATAGGCTTTCCATAAAGTAGAATTAGCTTGCCCTGCTACTTTGTGTTTGGCATATATAACAGGTACGTTGTAGGTATTGTTTGCTGTTGGGTTAATAACGAATTCACCTTCACAAAAACCTGCCAGGTCCACAACTACTTCTATGGCCAGCGTGCTCAGGTTGATGCGGATAATTTTACCGCTCTGCTCGCAAACATATAGTTTGCCATCTCCATCCAAACCGTAACTGGTTTTGGGATGTATTTTGTAGCTACCGCTTATTTTGGCCTGGCTGGCTGTATTGGCATAGGATGCCCTGTAAAATTCCTGGTTGCGTAAAAAATAAATATTGTCCGCATAGCCAAGGAGAGCTGAATTATCCACATTGGTTATGCTGGTAGCTTGAGCAGTTATAGTTCCGGCAGGAAGGTATTTGATGGAAGAAGATGCGCCGTCAAATACCCTGAAAATCAGATCCCTGAAATGGTTTGAGCTGAGCAGATCTAAATTTAAAACCCCGCTATACCCCTCAGATCCCGCAATCAGATCTCCTCCACCGCCATTGGTTGACTTAAATAACCTCCCTGTATTTCCAGGATAAAACACTTCCTGAAAGTTACTGTAAGAAAAAGCGGCAATGTCTAAAAAGGAACCTGCAACATTTTTAACATTCGTTACCTGAGGGGCATATTGTACGGGGGCCCATTTGTTCTGGCCCTTGTCAAATTCATAATAGTATAATTTACCGTCCCTGCCCGCAAAAAATATCTTTCCATAAGAATAAGAGATATTACTTGCAGAATTTTCTTTAACATCGCTTAGTGTTCCACTTAGCCATTTGGCAGAGTTTCCTGTTACATTCACCATGGTATATTTATTTCCTGAAATGCCTTGTATGGACATTCCAATTTTATAAGTACCTGGTTTGCAGATTCCGTTAGCGTCCTGGGGAGGAACGAAATAAACGAGGTTGTTACTATATATGCTTACATTTCCTCCATTCCCGCTTTCGTTCCATACTGAATAAATTTTATCGTCATTAGGGTTATCAATGTTAATCCCGATGGTACATGAACATGAGGTTATGGACGGAGGTACTGTTATGGCCTTACGTGCTTTGATAATATACGGATATGTTTGTGTGCCACAGTATGGCCCAACATAAGTAATAGTACCTTGATAGTCAACCAGGGCGTTAGAAGGCAGGGTGCCTGAATACTGTGAAGAAGTATACTCGGCAAAAGTACTCTGATAATATCCATTAGAAAACGATAAAGGTACCATATATAAATAATCAGCATTGTTGATCGTATTCTGGAACCTTAAACTATATTGATTGGAACTGTTAGGGGTTAACCCTTTAACAATTACACCTGTAGCATCTGTAATAATTTCATTTTTATTGTTGTCAAGTAAAGGTCCTGCTGTTTTTCCTTTTACACTCAGCGTGATTTCTTTTCTTACCGTACTTCCACAGCCGTTTCCAGGTGTAATGGTATAAGCAAATTTCTGGGATCCGCCACTAAAATTAAAACCTTTGATATTCAGGTTATATTTGCTTCTGTTATCTACTACAGCAGCACCTGGAATCTCCCAGTTGTAAGTAGCCCCATAATATTCAGGGAGGTTTTTGGGAGTAATGGAAACATACTGGTCACAGAAGGGTGCAGTTGGGCTAACTAAGGAAAAAGCATTATTAGCAGCTGTACTTGGCGTTCCATATATTATTACTGGTTTAATATCATAAGCATGCGATGTTTTGCCATAACCATAGTCCCTTGCACTGCATGAAACAGAACCTCCTCCAGGAGTGTTCCATCGTACTTTTATCCTTGATGGTGTAAGTTTTCCTTTGTTAACTGCATCATCATATTCAAAACATACATGAGGGATTAAAATTGGTATATGACCAAACTCAGATTCAGTGTCAAAGCATATTATTGAACCTAAATAACCCCAGTAATTAACATAATTCGGAGTTACGTTAAGAATGCGTTCATTAACATCTTCATTAGGCGTGTAAACATCTATTATTTCCCCTCCTTGAACCCACCATTCCTGTCCAGTAGTAGGTTGACCGTCTATTTGATACCATTCTTCCTGACCAGAACAAACAAAGAAATTCCCGCTCACATTTTGAGAAGATACTTTTAGCGGCAAAGATAAAAGGATGAATATTAATGAATAAACTAGAATTAAAAAACTCTTATTTGTGGTAAAAATTCCGTTTGTTTGCCATTGAAAAAAAGTCCGGTTGTCGATTTTCATATTTAAATTTTTAGTGAACTGCAATTATAAATAATAATACATATAACTATGGCTAAATACTTAAATAGTAATAAAAATTTAATATTGATGTTAATGCTTTGTTTGTGGTCATTATTTGGGCTTTCTCAGGCAAGGCCTCATAATATTTCATTAAATGATATTTTTATTAATGTGGATGACAGGTATAGTAAAGGAGTGTATTTTTCCGTAAACCCCTCTCTGGAAAGAAGCGTAGCATCACGAAGGTCAGTAAGATTTTCTTTGCCACTGGAAATTGGGGCAAATTTGAAAGGGGTAGGAATAAGGGCAGGTATGCGTTGGTATAAAAATGCCCCTAAACCATATATACAGGATTCTACTTCAGTTAATACCAAACCAAATAATTATTTCTGCAATAGAGGCTTGTATTTAGGCTTTGAAGTGGAAGGCTTTTACGATGTAAACAATTACACAGACGTACGTAATCCGGCAGATACTTATAGAAAAGATGAAACTTTTAATTTGGCTCTTCCTTTTTTTATTGGAAAACAGTGGATAGGAAAAAAAGGCTTTTCTTTTAACCTGGCAGGGGGAATTACCCCTAAACTGCACTATACAAAATCAGCGAATCACGATTGGCAATTGTCTGATTATTTTTTTGGGTACCTTGGCCTTTACTTTAGTTATGGAATTGGGTACAGTTTTTAATGTTTTACACTATATTTTGGAATAAAAGTATGAGTATTAACGGTTGACAGCAAATTAAAGGATATAGAACTTTCAGAATCTAAAACCTACGGTCAACCGTCACTGATCACCCAATCACTATTTCAAAAGGAATTCCTTCAGATCCTGGTAATAATTCGAAAGGATCACAGATACTTTTTCCTTTTGCATAACCATTTTAAGGTTTTCAGGCATTACTACTGAATCAGCTACTCTTTTATCGATTACGTCCAGGAACTTTGCCGGATGTGCGGTTGATAAAAACACTCCTGTTAAATCCTTATTTTCACTTTTCAAAAATTCGGATAATCCTCTGTATGCAATAGCAGTATGGGGACACATTGCATAATTATACTTTTCAAAAACCTCGTTAACTGTTTCTGTGTTCTCAGCATCATTATAGCTTTTGCCTTCGATATTATGCGTTATCAATTCAAAGGACTTTGCATGCATTTCCTGTAACCTTGGAAAATTGTTTGGCGAACCAACGTCCATCGCATTGGAAATAGTGGTGACAGAACTCCTTGGCTCAAACAAGCCAGACTTTAGATATCTTGGTACAACATCATTGGCATTGGTTGAAGCAATAAAGCGATAGACTGGCAATCCCATTTTCTGTGCGATCAGACCGCCACATAAATTACCATAATTACCACTAGGTACGCTGAAAACCAAAGGCTTGCCAAGATGTTTTAATTTGGCATAAGCATAAAAATAATAAAACGATTGTGGTATTAAACGCGCTATATTTATAGAATTTGCTGAAGATAAATTCACCTTGCTGGTAATATCCTTATCCAAAAATGCAGTTTTAACC
>JANYCH010000371.1 GCA_025360395.1 Cytophagales bacterium
CAACCTGCTGCTACATCAATCTGTTCGGGAGGCACGGCAAATTTTGGTGTAACTGCATCAGGAGGTGTTTTTACTTACCAATGGCAAGAATTTAATGGAGGCTGGGTAAACATTGCTTCTGCGGCAGGCCCAAATGCAACAGGTGCTACCTACTCTGCCTTCACAACTTCATCATTAACAATTACCGGTGTACCTGTTGGCATGGCAGGATTTCAATATAGATGTGTTATCACCAGTGGTGGAGTAAACTGCAATTCAAACGCAGCTTCACTTTCTATTACAGCCCAACCTATTATTTCTGTACAACCCACGGATAAGTTTGTATGTACAGGAGCCGGAAATCTTAGCGTACCATTGACAGCTACTGGTGCTGGTTTAACTTATGTTTGGCAGGTTAGGCCACCTGCAACCGGAAGTTTTAGCACAATTACGAATGGAGCATTGTATAATAATACAACTACTAATAGTTTAACAATACTTAATCCTGGCACCTCTTTTAACGGTTATCAGTTCCAGGCAATTGTTAGCGGTACGTGTTCACCTTCTGTTACAAGTAACATTATAACGCTCTCTGTTTATCCTAATGTAACTGTGAACACAATAAGTAGCCCTCAGACCATATGTTCCGGCGATATACCTTCACTATTGGTGGGAAGTAACCCTTCTGGCGGTAATGGTTCTTACACTTATGTTTGGCAATCTTCTCCTGACAATGTTACATACACGCCAATTGCCGGTGCTACAGGTATAAATTACCAGCCACCGTCACTAGCTTCAAATATGTACTATAAAAGACTGGTTACATCAGCAACATGTAACCAGTCTACAAGCGGGGCAATATTGATTAACGTAGATCCACCTACAACTGTGAGCACGCAACCTGTTGTTAATACTTACACTTGCCCATCTATTCCTGTAACAATTTCTGTAGCAGGAACCGGACAAAACCTTTCATACCAATGGCAGGTTTCTACTAACAGCGGCACTACCTGGACCGACATAAGCAGCAATGTTTTATATGGTAACTATACAACAACAACCTTGACTGTAAAACAAGCCACTTTAGCATATAATGGATATCAATACAGGTCAAGGGTTTCAGGTGATTGCGGAGGAGGTTCAAGTATAGTTTTCAGTAACGCCAGTACACTTAACGTTTATACTTCTCCAACTCTAACAGTCACACCTTCTTCAGCGACTATTTGCGCTGGTACTTCTACAACTCTGGTAGCTTCAGGGGCCAATACTTTTACCTGGTCCCCAGGTGGATTAACAGGAGCAAGCCAAACCTTAAACCCCGCAAGTACTACTATTTATACAGTTACAGGAACCAATACTGCTACAACCTGTTCCGCATCTACAACTGTAACAGTAAATGTAAATGCTAACCCAACATCTTTTAATGTTGGGGGAGGTGGATCATATTGTGCAGGAGGAACTGGTCCTGTTGTGTCTTTATCAGGATCTCAAATTGGTGTTAGCTACCAACTGAAAATCGGAGGAAGCAATACCGGGTCACCTGTGCTGGGAACTGGTGCTGCCATAAGTTTTGGGACACAAAATTCAGCAGGCACTTATACTGTATTAGCAACTAATTCAACAACGGGCTGCTTTGCTAATATGACAGGTTCAACTTCTGTTACAATAAACCCTGTTCCTTCTATGACCAGTTCTACCACTTCAAGTACATGTAGCGGATCAGTTCCTGGTCTTGTCTTTTCAGCAAGTGTAGCAAGTAGTTTTTCCTGGACTTTAGGGACCAATACCGGGTCTATTTCGGGAGCTAGCGCAGCCTCAGGCGCTTCTTTAAACCAGGCTTTAACCAACCCGAGCAACACCACAGTAGGTAGTATTGTTTATAATATTACCCCAACGTCTACAGTTGGGTCTTGCGTGGGACCTGCTGTAGGAGTGACCGTTACAGTAAACCCTGTACCTGCACCCATAATCACTGCAAGTGGGGCAACAGCATTATGTAGCGGAGGCTCAATTAATCTTTCAAGCGGTTTTGGAAACGCGTTGCGATTTAATGGTACTTCAAACTATGTGAGATTGCCTTCTTCGATAAACACAAACTTCGGTACAAATAGAATTACTGTAGAAGGTTGGTTTTATCAAAGTGCTGCAAGTGGCGGGTCTCCTGCTTTTATAGGAGAGG
>JANYCH010000389.1 GCA_025360395.1 Cytophagales bacterium
TGAAAAAATGCAACTTAATTTATTCGATAAAAAGGCAGGGGGTGTTTTTCACGAAAAAGAAAAATCCCCCTGAAAATCAATTTAAGGCATCTTTATTCCTCTCCTTTCTATAATTAAATATTACTCGGATGTCAGTAATTACATATCAATTTCGTTAAGGCATATTTATCAATTTATGATATTGTTGGATTTGGCCTTTGAAAAAATGGCGTTAAGAATTTCTTTATGAGCGTAAGGGAAAGAAAGATCACATTGCCCGAAGCCTAAACTCGAGGGTACTATAGAGGTGTGTTATTCGTGAGATTTCGTGCGAGGGGAAAGAAATTTAGCCATTTATTCAATAGCCTTGATTTTTGGTTACTTTTTTATCAAGAAAAAAGTAAGAATACCAAATGTTCGAAGCCATATGATTGTAAGCATAAGAATTTAGGGGTGTTCGCTATTACACATATCTAAACGACATTGTATTATATATGATCTTCTTGTCAATACATTACTCATACTGAACAATAGGATGTGGGAAAAAATTATTTACCTAAATAAAACTCCCAATCGTACATTTTGTGTTCTGTTAATATCTCAACGCCATAATAGGCTTGCTGGCCTTCCATGGCAAGTTTGTAATAGTATCTCCCTTTGTTTACTTTTAAAGAATATCTTTCCTGAGGTTTCAACTCAATTTTCTCATTTCCAAATTTCAGGCTCAGTTTCCCTTTTGTATTGTTGTAAAGTTTCAACACCGGCATTTTCATTTCAGAGTCAATAATAGCTTGTTTAATTTCCTCTTGTGTTTGAGCCAGATATGGAACAGACTTTATCAGTAGTATGTCTTTTCTTGACAAGTATCCATCCCTATTTCCATTAATATGATGGACTTTATAGCTATCTTTTCCATACAGGTCTAGTGTATAGATCAGGATACCATCCCCTTTTTTACTTTTTTTAATGACCTTCGCACCTGTTGAATCCAAAATGCTCACATCAGATGTTAGGTATCCCAAATAAGTTTGAGAATAAGCCTGACTTGCCAGGGCTAATGTAATGAGGGTTAATAGTTTGATAGTTTTCATTTTGGTTTTAATTTTTAGTTAATAAAAATATTTCAGCTGATTTATTATGATGTTCGCAATTATGACTTTCAAGAAAGCGATCATTTTTGATGTTCAGTTCCTTTTGTGGTTGTTCTTCAATGATAATAGGGGAAGTAAAATCTGATAGATCTGGTTGTCCAGCATCAATCCAGGCTGTGTACCAGATATCAGCAAGGGCTTTGATTGCCTTTTGCATTTGTCTTTCTACTTGGCCATTTAGCAAATCAGAATATTGCCTTGAAAATGAGGTAGAATAGGTCCTTACCGTTATTCCATTTCTCTCTTCAAATGCATATTTGTGTTCTTCAGAAATGCTAGCGGATAATTGAGCTTCATATTTAAGTACACTGTCTACCGCAGCATGTGAATTATAAACTGTTTTCCATGCTAATGCCTGTACATCTTCAATGTATGCTGCTTTCCCAGCGAGAAGGTCATAGTTTGATGAAAGAAGCTCTGGTAACCTTGTTTCCCAAAGTCCGTGTATGCCGGTTTGATTGGTTAACTGGCCATTGTAATTGTGTGTTGTATGAAGCGGGACATGGGCATCGCCTACATAATGGCCCAGATCTGAGGCAATTCTTAAAATTTTCTCAGCTTCTTTGTCTTTCATTGCTTTTACAAGCATGTTATATGTTTTGAAAATATGCCAGGGCAAAATTCCGTGTCTGTCAAGTGTATCGGCGGGGATTACTTCCTCAGCCTGAGAAAAATATTTAGGAAGAGGTTTTAAGGCAGTATCATTTTTATAAACATCAAGGTCAATGTAGTGCCTGCACGCCTCTTCTTTGATTATGTACCTTCTCTGGTCAGGTTTTACAGCACTGGCAGTAATGAAATCGCTGTTTGTTTTAAAGAATTTTAACAGAGAACTTTCTGGTAAAGAATAAACTGCGTGTTTATTTATATGTTTATGAGCATAAAATCCCCAGCTGAAACCTAGTTGTTTCACTGTGGCAATAATGAATATCACTATTTTTATTTTTAGGCTCAAAATTGAACTATTTCTATTCGAAAGTAGCCTAACCAATCAATCTATGCAATAGAGAATTGCATTTTGTTTATTATTTCAAACTTAATCATTAAAAAATGCAAAAAGTTAATTGTATTATTTGAAGTGAATATTAGCCTAAAATGATATCAAGCGTCTCACTGATATTTGTGGCAATTGGCCAGTCTTTTGAATTTTCTTCTGTATTGACTAAGATCCCTTTAATACCTAGCTTTTGCGCTGGTATTAAATCCCTTACTTTATCGCCTAGCATCCATGAAGTACTTACATCAATATTGTATTTGGCAATTGCTTTTTCAAACATCAGGGATTCAGGCTTCCGGGTAAGCGATTCTGTAAAAGAGGGATGGTATGGTGAAAAATAAAATTTGTCTATAAGGTTTCCTGAAACTTTTTGAAAATGATCATGGCATTCTTTCATTTCCTGATAAGAATAAATTCCTTTGGTAATTCCTGATTGATTTGTGATTACCACCAGTAGAAATCCATTTTCTTTCAGCTTTTTGAAACCTTCAATTACGCCTGGCAGGATTTCAAACTCGCTTACTTTGTAAACATAATCTGGATTATCGCGATTGATCACTCCATCACGATCAAGGAAAATACATTTATTCATGAAAAGATTAGAAAGATAAAGGGCCTTAAAAAAGGCCCTTTGAAATTAGTTTCTGTTGATTGCGTTAAGATCTTCAAACGCAGATTTTAACCTGGTTACAAAAGTTTTTTCTGCTTCCCTGATCCAAACACGTGGGTCATAATATTTTTTATTGGGAGAATCTGCACCAGTTGGATTTCCCAGCTGACCTTGAAGATAAGCTTCATTCTTTTTATAGAACCCAAGGATACCTTCCCAGTAAGCCCATTGTAAATCTGTATCCAGGTTCATTTTGATTACCCCATAAGAAATCCCTTCTCTGATCTCAGCTTGTGTAGAACCAGAACCACCGTGGAACACAAAATTTAACGGGTTATGGGTTTTTATTCCAAATTTATTTTTTACGAAATCCTGAGAATTTTTAAGGATTTTCGGCTCTAATTTCACATTACCTGGCTTATAAACACCATGCACATTTCCAAAAGATGCTGCTATTGTAAAATAAGGACTGATTTTGCTTAATTCTTCATAAGCGTAAGATACTTCTTCCGGCTGAGTATAAAGTTTTGAATTGTCAACATCAGAATTGTCCACACCATCTTCTTCTCCACCTGTTACACCAAGTTCAATTTCCAGGAACATGCCTAATTTGCTCATTCTTGCAAGGTATTTTTTGCTTATCTCGATATTTTCGTGAAGAGGTTCTTCAGAAAGGTCAAGCATGTGAGAGCTGTATAACGGACGTCCGTTCTTTTTGAAATATTCTTCGCCGGCATCCAAAAGTCCATCTACCCAGGGAAGTAATTTATGAGCACAATGGTCAGTATGAAGAATAACAGTTACACCATATAATTTGGCCATTTCGTGTACATGCAATGCCCCGCTAATACTTCCAGCTATGCAAGCTTGTAATTTATCTTTGTCATTAGGAGCAGTTTTACCAGCATAAAACTGGCCGCCACCATTAGAAAACTGGATAATTACTGGAGAATTAACTTCTTTGGCAGCTTCCAAAACACTGTTTACTGTACTGCTGCTGGTAACATTTACAGCAGGCAAAGCAAAAGCATTGTCTTTGGCATATTGAAAGAACTCTGCAAGTTCTTTACCATAAAGTACACCCGGTGCAAATTTGGTCACTGTTTGACTCATAAATAATGTTTTAGGTAGGAGTATTTGTTTTATAAAAAACAAAGTTAAGCTTTCGGATGAAAGTCCCGATTAAAATGGATAAATAAAGTCTTCTGAATGAAAAAAAAGCAATACAGAGGTGTGATGCTTATTTTCCGACGTATTTCCAATTGTGTTTATTTTTCCTTGCGTCATGTGCAGAGGTTGTTGAAGTACTTTGCGATTTACAGGAAGAAAGAATTGCAAAAGAAATACATGACAATAAAAGATAACTTAATATTTTGTTCATGGCAATGGATTCTGATTTATTTAATAATCTTTAAGAAACTGCTAAGTTCACATTTTGCTGAATAATTAGCAATATTTTTTAAAATAATGGTATTATTTTAATTAGTTTGAAGGAGGAAATATTTTTTCAGCCAGGAACTTTGTGCAGGGATGCAAAACCTGTTTTGAATCTCTGATACGCACGAGGCTAATGTATTGTAATATAAATCATCTGGCGATATTTCCCCGTTTGCTACTGCCTGCTTCATAGCAGATAAGGG
>JANYCH010000406.1 GCA_025360395.1 Cytophagales bacterium
TTTTCTATGCTGACCGGCGATTGCAGTAGACTTTCTTCCTTTTTGGAAGCAGTAATGACTACTTCCTCAATTTCATGGTTTTGAGATGTATCAATGCGAAGCGAATCGGATTGGGAAAAGCTAAAAAAAGAGATAAATAAAAAGAAAATCAAAAGCCTGACCATCGTTATCTATAATTAAGAATAACGAAAATAACAGGAAGATATTAATTTGCTAGAATTCTATATTAGTTTCTTTTAAAAATACCTGGAACAATTCATTAAACCGATGAAAGGCCTGGATCGCCTTTTCACCCTTTTCGGTCAGTACAGTAGTTCCGCCACCTTTCCCACCCCTGGAAAGTAATACTAAGGGTTCCCCAATCCTATCGTTCATTTGATTGATCAGGTTCCATGCCTGCTGATAGGACATTTTCATTTCTATGGAAGCCTTTCTTAATGAACCGGTGTCCCTTATTTTTTCCAAAAGTTCTATTCTTCCGTAACCTAAAAACGGGCCTTCTTCTGTATCGATCCAGATACGGCCGTTTGGTGTTAATTTATTTTCTGTCATTATAAATTCTTATTTGCTTTCAGTCTTGCTTAAAAACCGGATAAGCCCTTCAAAATATATTTTCTGATCGTCATAAAAGCAGAAATGGCTTCCATTCGGGCAAAACAGATAAGAACCATTCTGAACTTTTGAAGCTATTTTTTTCATGTGCTCCGGATCCATTGTGTCGTATTTTGCTCCTATTGAAAGCACAGGAATATTTAATTTAGAAAGCTGTTCGAACCGGTCCCAGGTTTCAAGTTTACCGGAAATTCCAAACTCGCTTGGCCCCTGCATGGTTACATAGAGTGAGCTGTTCAATTTGCCTAGTGAACGGGTAATGGGTTCAGGCCATTTTCCGAGTGGCATTCGGCATAAGTGCTGAACATAATAATTGCTTTCCAACAGTAGCATGTAGCGAGGGTTTTGAAAATCCTTGGTCTTCTCTATCTGACGAATTGTGTCAAGGACTTTCTGGTCCATTTGGGGAGCCAGTACCTCATCAGCATATTTTCCATAATCCGGGCAGCTTGCCATCATATTGGAAATAATCAGTCCTTTAATATTGGCCTGGTATTTCAATGCATATTCCATTGCCAATATTCCTCCCCAGGAATGTCCAAGCAAATAACAATTGTCTTTATTCAGGTTCAAGGCTTTTCTAACCTGCTCCAGTTCTTCTACATAACGCGACAAATCCCACAAAGAAGTATCGTTAGGATTATCTGAATTACCACATCCCAGCTGATCGTAGTAGATAAATTCGATCCCTTCTGCCGGAAGAAAGTTTTCAAAGCATTCAAAATATTCATGAGTGGCACCGGGACCTCCATTAAGCAATAAAACTTTCACTTTAGGATTATGGCCAATTCGCTTTGTCCATACCTTATATTTTCCTTTTGGTGTTTCTACTGATACTAATTTGATCCCGCCGTTCTGAATTTGAGTGGTATCTATTTTAAAATACTCTTTTGTCGATAATTCGTTTTCACACCCAGACTTTTTACAGGAAACCAACAAGGTTATTATTATTAAAAAGGGCAATATTGATTTATAATACCTGCGCATTGAATTGATTTAGCGATAAAAATAATAAGAATCAAATAACCACATTGAAAGACCTGATCCTATTTAACTATTATTTAATCTGTTAATGAATCAACAGGAAAATCACAAATGTATATTTACCTGCATATTATCAAATTTTTATGGCTTTACTTGTTATCGTCCGTCATGGACAATCCGTCTGGAACCTGAAGAATCTTTTTACCGGCTGGGCAGATGTTGCTTTAACTCATTTGGGTGAACAGGAAGCCCAGCACGCCGGGATGGTTTTAAAGACTTATCATTTTGATGTTGCTTTCACTTCAGTGCTGAAACGTGCCATCAATACTTTGGAAATAATCCAACAGGAAATGAAAACCAAACTGCCTGTGATCAAATCTGCCGCATTGAATGAAAGGAATTATGGAGAGCTGCAGGGATTGAACAAGGCCGAAACAGGTGTTAAATATGGTATTAAGCAATTGATGCTGTGGCGTAGAAGTTTTACAGAAATTCCACCAAAGGGAGAAAGCCTGAAGAATACGTACGACAGGGTGATTCCTTACTATCAAAATGAAATTGTACCAAAATTAAAAGAGGGAAAAAATGTGCTGATAGTAGCACATGGTAATAGCTTAAGGGCTTTGATGATGTTCCTGGAAAATATTAGTCCTGAAGAAATTCAACATATTGACCTGGCAACAGGTGCTCCAAGAGTGTATGAATTTTCACCTGAAATGAAATTGGTTAAAGCAGAGTATATCAAACTCACTTAATTCAAAAGACAAATACTATGAGTAAAAATGTAGCAGAGCAGCTTGTAGACATGCTGAAACAAGCTGGGATAAAAAGAATTTATGCCGTCACCGGCGACAGTTTGAACTTTGTAAATGATGCAGTACGAAGGGACGGAACTATTCAATGGATCCATGTAAGGCATGAAGAAACAGGTGCTTATGCTGCCAGTGCGGAAGCACAGCTGACAGGCCTTGCATGTTGTGCAGGAAGCAGCGGACCAGGGCATGTGCATTTAATAAATGGATTGTATGATGCTCACAAATCCAGGGCCTCGGTCATTGCCATTGCTTCTACAATTCATTCAACAGAATTTGGAACTGATTCTTTTCAGGAAACCAACACTATCAAACTTTTTGAAGATTGCAGTTGCTACAACCAGATAGCCAATACTCCTGCGCAATTCCCCAGAATGTTTCAAACTGCTATTCAGCATGCTATTCACCGGAATGGAGTTGCAGTAATAGGTTTGCCGGGCGACCTTACAGAAATGGATGCTGTACAAAGCCCAACAGCCATGCAAATTTTCAAAACCAAACAGATAGTAAAACCGGCATTATTTGAAATACAGCAATTGGCAGATATTCTCAATAGCCATAAATCAATTACCATCTTCTGCGGAACTGGTGCCGATGAAGCCCATGATGAGATTGTAGCTTTATCACAGTTATTAAATGCTCCGGTTGGTTATTCTTTCAAGGGGAAGATGGGAATTCAGCATAATAATCCTAATGAGGTTGGAATGACAGGCTTGCTGGGATTACCATCTGCTTTCAAAAGCATGCATGAGTCTGAAGTGCTCCTGCTGCTGGGAACAGATTTTCCCTATACTGATTTCATGCCTGTTAAAAACAAAATAATACAGATAGACATCGCTGGTGAGAAACTTGGAAGAAGGGCAAAATTGGAATTGGGGCTTTGTGGAAATATAAAAGATACTTTAATTGATTTGCTATTGTTAGTTAACCAAAAAATGGACGACTCTTTCCTGACCGAACAATTAGAGTATTACAGTGAAGTAAAAGAACATTTGCAATCATATGTCAAAGATCCGGGAGTTGAAGGAGCAATTCATCCTGAATACGTAGCTGCAACTATTGATAAACTAGCAGATGCTGATGCCATTTTCACTGTTGACACCGGAATGACCTGCGTATGGGCTGCCAGATATCTGAATTCAACCGGAAAAAGAACTTTGCTGGGATCCTTCAATCATGGATCTATGGCCAATGCCATGCCACAGGCTATAGGGGCGGCCTTGGCGTGTCCTGACAGACAAACAATTGCTTTATGTGGCGATGGAGGCATTTCTATGAGTATGGGTGATTTAATGACCATTGTGCAATATAAATTACCCATCAAAGTAATCATTTTCAACAATCACTCATTAGGAATGGTGAAGTTAGAAATGCAGGTTTCCGGGCTTCCTGACTGGCAAACCGATATGGTCAACCCCAATTTTGCCAAGATTGGCGAAGCGATGGGAATGCTTTCATTTACTGTAAACAACCCGAACGACGTTCAAAGCAGTTTAGAAAAAGCTTTTGCATACAATGGGCCGGTTTTGCTCAACATCTTAACTGATCCGGATGCTCTTGCTATGCCACCTAAAATTTCATTCAAACAGGTTAAAGGAATGGCAGTCAGTATGACCAAACTCATGTTAAGCGGAAGAATGGAAGATGTCTGGAAAACCATAGAATCTAATAAAAAGCATTTAACAGAAATATTTTAATAAGGCTTATGGAAAAGAAAATGCATTACGGCACTATAACAGAAGCACTCGAAGCTTTTAAAAATCAAGGCTTTACTATTGATTTTAACCTCGAAGAAAATTTTCTTACCCATGACAACGAAAAGTATCATCCTGAAGATTTTGAGATAGTTGATGTATACCGGTATGAGGGAGCCACTGACCCTGGGGATGAATCCTCTGTATATGCACTTCAATCAAAATCCGGTGTAAAAGGAGTCTACGTTACCAGCTACGGGGCTTCTCCAGACAATCTTATTACCAAAATCCTTAAAAAACTTCATTAACCTATGATCTCTTCCAGAATATCAGAACTTTTAGCTGGCGAAGCTGACAATTTACTTCAACATACCTGTGAAGCTATTCCCAAAGATCTGTTGCATCAACCAGGTCCGGACCATGTAGAAAAGATTTGGATAAACAGCAACAGGAGTAACCAGGTGTTGGGAAGAATGCAAAACTTACTGAACCATGGTCGCTTAGGAGGTACCGGTTATTGCAGTATACTGCCAGTAGATCAGGGAGTTGAGCATAGTGCAGGTGCATCATTTGCGGCAAACCCGCTGTATTTTGATCCTGAGAACATTGTTAAACTTGCCATAGAAGCAGGTTGCAATGCCGTAGTTTCTACCTTTGGTGTGCTGGGAATTGTAAGCAGAAAATATGCACACCGAATCCCATTCATTGTAAAAATTAACCATAATGAATTTTTAAGCTATCCTAACCGTTACGATCAGGTCCTTTTTGGTTCTGTAAAAAATGCCTGGGACATGGGCGCAATTGGCGTTGGAGCAACTATATACTGGGGTTCAGAAGAAAGTACAAGACAGTTAAAAGAAATAGCTGAAGCTTTTGAATATGCACATCAGTTGGGAATGATCACCATCCTCTGGTGTTACACAAGAAATAATGCTTTTAAAGTTAACGGAGTAGATTATACTACCGCTGCAGATTTTACTGGTCAGGCGAACCATCTGGGAGTAACTATCCAAACAGATATTATCAAACAAAAATTACCTACCAACAATGGTGGTTACCTGGCGACCAAACATGGCAAAACCAGCCCTTTGGTCTATGAAAAATTGACAACAAACCATCCTATTGACCTTTGTCGTTACCAGGTCTTAAACTGCTACAGCGGGCGCATTGGCCTTATAAATTCGGGAGGCGAAAGTGGTAAGGAAGATTTTAAAGACTCAGTTACAACCGCTGTTATCAATAAAAGAGCCGGGGGAATGGGGCTCATAATGGGAAGAAAGGCATTTCAAAGGCCTTTTAAAGAAGGTGTGGAATTGATAAATCTTGTTCAGGATGTTTATCTTGAAAAAGGAATTACAATTGCCTGAAAAACAATGTTATTAATAATCAAAAAAAACCTCTCCTAATTCGGAAGAGGTTTTTTTTTAGAATCTGCTCTAATTTAAATGACCTTTTTAAATGCCTCAGTTAATTTTGGAATTATCTCAAAAGCATCCCCAACAATTCCGTAATCTGCAGATTTGAAAAAAGGGGCTTCTGCATCTTTATTTATTACAACAATGCATCTGGAAGAATTGACACCGGCCAAATGCTGGATTGCTCCTGAAATACCGACAGCTATGTAAAGGTTTGGACTGATCTTAATCCCTGTCTGACCAACGTGTTCATGGTGAGGCCTCCAATCCATATCGGAAACAGGTTTTGAACAGGCTGTTGCTGCGCCAAGTGTCTTGGCAAGTTCTTCAATCATTCCCCAGTTCTCCGGACCTTTCATACCACGCCCTGCAGAAACCACAATTTCCGCTTCCGGCAAAAGCACTTCACCCGTAGCCTTGTTTACTTCTTTCGTTTTAACCAATAACGCATTAGCAGGAACAGACACTGTTACATTGTCTATCGGGGCAACAGCACCGTTAGGCTCCGCAGCAAAAGCATTTTTCCTTATTACTACAATTTTATTTGCTGACTTTAATTCTGCAAATGCATATGCCTTCCCTGTAAATAGTGACCTTTTTACTTTAAAACCGCTACTCGTATCAGGCAAATCCACCACATTGGTAGCAATATCTGCTTTTAATGATATCGCTAATCGTGCGACAAGAGAATCTGCATTAGACGATTTTGCAAAAACAAAGATATTGGCACCTGATTTGTTTGCAACTTCTGTAAAAGCAGCCGCAAATGCCTGAATGTTAAAAGTACCCAGTTCAGAATTGATTACCTGATGAACTTTTTGAACTCCATATTTTCCTGCCTCCGCAATACCTGCAGAATCGGGCCCGATGAAAATAGCCTCAGCTTTATCTCCTAAATTCTTTGCCACCTCCGCCCCATAAGCAGCAGCTTCGGCAGAAGATTTTTTTAACTGGCCTTCAGATGTTTCTAAATATATTAAAACCATGACTTTCTAGTTAATAGTGAATAGTTAATAGTTCTTGCAACAGTCTTGATACTTGATACTCCATACCTGATACTAAACTAAATTACTTTCGCTTCATTCTTCAGTAATCTTACAAGTTCCTCTACATTTCCGGCGTCGATCATCTTACAGCTTGTCCTTCCTGCTGGAATTTCATAACCTGAATGAATGACAGATTGCGAAGTTGAAATAGGGGCTATGACATTCAAAGGTTTTGATTTGGCGGACATGATACCACGCATGTTTGGAATTTTCCATTCTGCAATGGGCTCCTGGCATCCGGCTACAAAAGGCAAAGGAACTTCCAATACTTCTTTTCCACCTTCAATTTCCCGGGATATGATGGCCTTATTTCCATCCAGATCCATTTTCATGGCTGGTGAAATACTTGGCATTCCCAGCATCTCTCCTACCATCCCATGCACAAGGCCGCCATTGTAATCTATAGATTCGCGGCCCATCAGGATCATATCAAAGCTTTTGTCTTTGGCATATTCTGCAATTTGGGTAGCTACAAAAAAAGCATCTACTGGCTCTGCGTCAATCCTTACGGCATCGTCAGCACCAATTGCCAGAGCTTTTCTGATGATAGGTTCTGCATCTGCCAAACCAACATTAAAAACAGTAACAGATCCACCACTGGCTTCCCTTAGATCAATCGCTTTTGAAAGCGCATATTCATCATAAGGACCAATAATAAACTGAACCCCTGCTGAATTTAATTTTGTATTATTATCTG
>JANYCH010000040.1 GCA_025360395.1 Cytophagales bacterium
GCGGCCATTGCTGTTGCAGCATCCATAACGGTCTGCGGGTTTATTGGAAAAACGTTGAGTGGTGCTTCTATGAATCCTGCCCGTTCTTTTGGACCTGCTTTGATAAGTGGCAACTTATCAGATGTTTGGATTTATTTTCTGGCTCCTTTTCTGGCTTCAGTAATGGCAGTGTTATTGACACGCATTATTCAAGGACCGCTTAAGCCAGAGGAGAAAGAAGCAGCAAGAGGGGAAAAAGTGCACTAATAAAAGGGCTGAAGGTTTAATCAGCCCTATTTTTAAAAATTTTATTTCTTTGGCTCTTCTTTTTCAAATTTAGCCCTCAGACGTTGCTTTGCTTTTTCAAGTATTTTCTTTTGGGCAACTGAAAGGTTCTTTCCAGCACGATTTATGTAGAAATTCAGCATGGACATGGCAGAACGGAAAGGATTGGATTTCCTTCTGGTGCTTTTTTCAGCTGATTTTTTGATAGAACCTGCAATCTCATCAGGATCGTGCAATTTGAAAACTTCCTGTTTCAAATCCATCGCATCGCTTTCTTCAGTAACCTTTCCTGACCACTTTTTTTTAGGGCTTGTAGATTTTCTACCTTTTATATTTGAACCGTGGCCAGCTTTGGCTTTTCCGCGGTGTGTTTTCTCTTTCGTTTCCATAGCATTAAGTTTATCTCATGTAATAATAAATTTTATGCCATTAACAGGCTTTAATTATTCTTTTGAGATGATGCGAAGCAAGGAATTATGAGATAAGAAGTAATCTTCTTGAAGAAAACTAAAAGGAAAGTGTAGTAGGGCCAAAAACAAAAAAGCCAAGGAATGAATATATCAATCCTTGGCTTGAGCAATAAACTTTTTCCTTTTTTTAAAGGGAGAATTATAGCAAATTTATTAGGTTCATGCTTATTATAACAGCTGCTCCCACTAGTGACATGATTTTGCCTATGTTTTTCATACTTTCGTCTTTTATTATGATATAAATTTAGACAAAGAGCAGGAAGGTAGAATTAAAACGAAATTAAAGGTTTTAATATTGATTAAATTCCTTAATTGTAAGAAAAGTAGCTTGAAAATTAAAAATCAAAAAATTCAAAACATGAAAAGAATCATCTCACTTAGTTTAATCTCAGCCATTTGTATTTCAGCACTTATTGGATTAATGGCCTTTAAGAGTTCAGAGACTTTATCTTCAAATATTATCATTAAAGCAAAGCTTGCTGGCGGTGGTTCAACATGGAAAAAACGTTCTTATATTAAAATATTTAAACCAGACGGCACATCAGAAGTGCAATATCCATTTTTAAAAGAGGCCATTTGGGAGGATGATGAGGCCTACATAACCCAGGTGATGGTGGTTGTTAGCAAATATCAGCAAATGGGATATGAGATCATTTCATTCAATGAATGTGCAATTGGGAATGCTTTCTTTACTTACAACTTTGTTTTGAGCAAGAAATAAGATTTATTCCCCGGCACCATGCTTCTTTGCTGTTTCTATCCAAAGTTCGGCCATGTCTTGAGGGTTGGCTCCAATACTTCTGGCCATTTGTAAAGCTACTCCCATAATAAGGACTGAAGCTTCGTGCAATTGGTCCATGGTTGAAAGAATGCCAAATTGCTCCTGGGCTTTAGATTGGAGGAATGTGAGGTGCTTTTGTGTAAAGTCAGCCTGGTCTTCTGAATGAATTTGGGGGACCATCAGATAATCCATCCATTCACTGCCAATCCTGAATGCTAAATGCTGAGGTTGTTCGCTTCCCATTTTGCGCCATAACTGAAGTGTGCTTTTGTCGCCCGATTCAGCCAAACCCGTTTCCAGAAGTAACATAAATGCAATGTCAGCTATTTGCTGCATGATTTCCAGGTAAGCGTCCTGGGCTTTTTCAAAAATGTCGGTTTGCTGTCCTTCAAGATATTGGCCAACACTTAACTGGGGCAGTTCTAAAACAATTGGACAACCATCCACGCAAGGAAATTTTTCTCCCTGAAAAACGTACTGTACCTTCTCGTTTTGTATTTGTCTTCCAAGAGGATAAAGCCTGCATGATAATGGCCTCCCCGAATGGACACTGCAGCCAAAGTTATCTATATATTGACTACAGGAACTTTGATCTTTCCATCCTGCTTTTCCATCAAACCGAAGGCGAATTCCACCAGACTCACAATATTGATCACGAAACTCTGCTGGTTTTAAATTCTTCGCAAAGGCCAGACTTCTTAGCTCCCAGGGATTAAGTAAAACTTGTTTTCCATGGCAACATGTTCCCGTTCGGGAGCAGGTTAGAGGCAATATGTCGGTGGCATCTAGTTTGGTGGTGAACATGGTAGTCTGTGCTAAAGCTGACAATTAAAAGGATTTTTTGGGGTATTAATCCTCTTCAAATACCAAATCAGCATCTTTCTCCCATATTTCCATTTCACAAGGCTTACAGTTGAATTTCAATTTGTATTCTGTTTCGCCATGTTTCAAGGTCAATGGTTCGATTAGTTTTTCGCCCATTGTATCCCTTTGGTATCTCGGGCATTTGCATAATTCATATTTCACGCAATATTTGGTCACCATCACACGGGACTTGCCTGGGTCCCATTGTAATTCAAAAGCTTTTTCAATGTCAGTAACACCATGAAGATGATAGAATGACCTGGCAAGTTTATTGGAAACATTGTAGGTAAAATCCAGTTGTGAAACCGGATATGGATGTTCGGTTTTGGTAATTTGAAATTCTTTCCTGTGATATTCTTTTACCCGAACCTTGATGAGTTGTTCTAAAACCACTCTTCTGATTTCATTTACTTTTGAAATAGGCAAAAACCAGTTAGCAGTCAGCTGAACATCTATATTGTTTGCAATAAAAGGGGTATTACCGGTTTTAGAAAGGTTCTTTTTGATATCCGGAATAACAGATTCTTCTTTTTTGCTGAGTTCTTTAGCTGACTCAATAACGGAACTGCAGCTATGTCCATCTTCATCAATTACACTAAGTTGGAAACCGTTAGCGGTTTCAGTTAATTTAAGGTTTACTCCGATTTTGCGGATTGCACTGTCATCCTGTTCCACTAACTTATTGAATGCCGCATCGGCATTCCTGTATATCATAGTACCTGGTTTGATGGGCTTAAAAGCATTGAATACTACAAGGTTATTCTCGATAGTATTTACC
>JANYCH010000091.1 GCA_025360395.1 Cytophagales bacterium
GCTTACCATCTTTTGTTCCTTGAAAGGTATATCCAATATCAGTAATAGGTGTAGGTTCAGGGATAGAGGTTGTACCAACTATATATTTATCCTGATAGGTTATTTCCAGTTTATAAACCTTGTTCTTTTGGGGTGTTAAGAATGGATTTATGTAGAAACCTGATGGTAGCTTATCCACTTTTAATTCCAGAAGGGAAACCTTACTGCCTGCATCATAAACTGTATCAGTTCCTGAAACGCTTCCTTCGGTTATAGATACAAATGCTCCTGAAATACCGGCAGCATTAAGCCTAAGATCAAAATAATCAACTGTAGTTGTCAGATAAACATAATTCAGGGTTGGAAATTTGTCATTCAAAGATGCTTCTACCACCAGTTCTAATGGTGCTTTGGGCAAGTTGATGTTGATCTCCTTTTCGCAGCTACAAAAAGAAAAACTCAATACTAAGAATATCAATATCCATTTAAACATGCTTAAAAACTAAAGCTCCATTGAATTCCTGGTACGATAGGAAAAAGGTAGACCATATATGCTTTTACTTTTTGTTCTTCTATGTTAGGCGCCAAATAAATAAAATATGGGTTTTTACGATTGTAAATATTATAAATGGAAAATACCCAACCAGATTTAAAACGTCTTTCTTTTTTCTTATTCCTATTGTATGTTAACGATACATCTGCCCGGTGATAAGCTGGTAGCCTGTAATTATTTATTTCGTCATAACGGTTTATGAGTGAAAATTTGGGATCAAATGTTTTATTGTCAACGCCTACATTATAAGAGTATCTTGTAAGTGGCAACGTAACAGCGATCCCTGTGCCATAAACAAATACAAAATTTGCACCCCAACGCTCATTCAACTTATAGCTCAATACCAATGAAATATCATGTCTTCTGTCATATCTGTAAAAAAAAGGCTTACCATTATTAAGTTGGTCGAACTGTCTGGTGGTTCTGCTTAAAGTATAACCTATCCAACCATTAAGTCTGCCGGATTTTTTCTTGAGAAAAAACTCTAAACCATAGGCTTCTCCTTTGCCAGGGATAATTTCTTCTTCCAGGTTCTGGTTTAAAAATAATCTTGCCCCAGGCCTGAATTCAATCTGATTTTGCATCGTTTTGTAATATGTTTCAACTGATGCTTCATAGACATTATCTTTAAAATTCCTGAAATATCCCAAAGCTACCTGTTCAGAAATTTGTGGTTTGACCTTCCTAGAACTAGGTATCCACAAATCGGATGGAAATGAAGCCCCCGATGTCGTTGCCAAATGCAAAAACTGATGCGTTTTAGTGTATGAAGCTTTAACTGAAGAAGTGGAAGTTAAAATATAAGTCGTGGCCAATCTCGGTTCAAGTCCATGATAAAATTTGATTGATTCCTGTGGTTTCCATGTTTGGGACTCCCCAGTTGGTGAACCTTCTTCATCCAGAGTTTGTGCTGTAAATGGTCCAACCTGGTTAAAAAGCACATACCTCAATCCTGCATTGATCAAGATCCTATCTGTCAAAGCAAAGTCATCCACGACATAAAACGCAGCTTCATGGGCATATTGTTTATTTATTACTTGTGAAATATTGGTACTGCCAATACTACCAGAGGCTATCCCAGGAACAAAGGTATGCCAGGTGTAATTATATCCAGTCTTGATTTTGTGCCTAGAATTTGGATAAATTTCGATATCAGATTTTAGGTTCCAATCTCTAAGTCCCGACCTTGCACTAAACTCATTGGTAAAAAACTGAAACGAACTATTAAGGTCATAACGGTTATAAACCAAAATTGTATTCATAAAAACTTTAGGTGAAAAGAGATGGTTCCATCTCATAGTTGCAATTGTATTGCCCCAATTCACTTTAAAAAGAATATCAGTATTTCTGGGACTCCTAAACTTAAAAATATCCCTCCCTAAATATCCAGAAAAGAAAATTTTATCTTTTGGAGAAAGAATAAAATTCAATTTAAAATTGAAATCATAAAAATAATATCCATTCCCTTTTTGGTCCTTCTGAAGAAAAGGTTGTGCTAAAGCATCTATGTAAGTCCTTCTACCTGAAATAATAAAGGAACTCTTGCTTTTTTTAATTGGCCCTTCAAGTGTTAGTCTGGAAGCTATTAAACCAACACCACCATTTACCTTGAATTGTTGATTATCACCATCCCTCATGTTTACATTTAAAATAGAAGAAAGCCTTCCTCCATAATTTGCAGGCATACCTCCTTTAATGATCTCTGCATTTTTAACAGCATCAGTGTTGAAAACTGACAAAAAACCAAGCAAATGCGAAGGATTATAAACTACAGCATCATCCATTAATATCAGGTTTTGGTCTGGGCCTCCTCCCCTTACATAAAAACCTGTATTGCCTTCTCCACCCGATTTTATTCCTGGTAGCAAAGTAATGGCTTTCAGAACATCAGGTTCGCCTAATATAACAGGCAAGGTTTTTATTCTTTCAGCTGATAACTCTGCGCGGCTCATTTCTGTGCTCATCACATTCTTATCATTCCGCTGTGTAGTAATGACGACTTCACTGGTTTGAAGAATTTCGGGGGAGATACTGAAGTTCAGTGTTTTATTTGCATCCAGTAAAATCTCACTTCTTAAGATTTTATATCCTATATAATTGACCAGAATAACATATTGACCTTTGGGAACTGTTAGAGAATAAAAGCCAAAGTTGTTTGTGCTTGCTCCCTTATTAATATCATTTATTCTTAATGTGGCGCCAATTAATACTTCGCCATTTAGTGAATCTCTGATATAACCAGATAATGTAAATGATTGAGAATAAACAAGCTGAGTTGAAAAAATTAAAAATATTAATGAATAAAAAAGATACTTCATTAATCCATTATGAAATAAATTGTGCTATACCAAATTAGGAATTGTTACTTCGAACAGTGACCCTTTCCCTTCGGTTGATGAAAACCTGATATTTCCATCCAGTTTAGTTACTGTTTCCTTAACTATGTACAAGCCTATTCCTGATCCTGCACAATGTGTATTAGCCCGGTAAAACATATTGTAGACTTTACTTTGAAATTCTTCAGGAATCCCGATCCCATTATCTTCAATACTAAAAACCAATTGTTTTTTATCTGATTTAACTTTGATTTTTATCCATTTATCTATCTCTTCAGGTTTTTGGTATTTGACTGAATTAGACAATAAATTATTTATAATAAGGGCAATCCTGAAATTATCACTTACAAATGGATACTCTTCAACATATTCAGGAATTATCTGAACATCATCAAAAGGGTTAGGTAAGCTATTCTGAACATTCACAACAGCTTCTTGTATTAACAAAGGGAAGTTAACCTGGCTAAGGCTAATGTTGAAATTATGATTTTTATAAAAATCGGTAATTCCGTTTATTACATTGTCTAATTGCTTTATACTTTTAGAGAAAAGCTGAAACATAGCTTCCTTTCTGTCGCTTTCGGATTCTATAAGATATAACAAGCCGAGAAGTGTTTTTACTGGAGCTTTTAAATCGTGAGAGGCACTGTAAACGAAGCGGCTTAGTTCTTCATTCATTTTTTCAAGTTCCTGATTTTTAAGTTTCAGTTGTTTTCCAATCCAATAATGCTTGTAGGCACTTTCCATTGCCTCAATCATTCTGTTATGGTCCCAGGGCTTTTCTATATACCTGAAAATCTGACCCTTATTTATGGCCTGGATAACAGCTGATATGTCGCTGTAAGCAGTGAGCAAAATTCTGACAGGATCTGGATGTTTGTGTAAAATATGTTCAAAAAACTCAACCCCAGTCATGTCGGGCATTCTTTGATCAGATACAATAATGTGGATTTCAACACTATTCAATACTTGCAATGCTTCAACTACATTATTGGCAGTATGAACTTTAAAAACAGATCTGAACCCGGCTTTAAATGCCACAAGGTTGTTCAATTCATCGTCCAGGTATAAAATGCTTATATCAATCACAAAAAATCATTAAAATGATACTCAATTTTGAAATGAACAAAGAAAGTTAAGACAATAACTTTTGTCGTAACATAAATTCAAGCTGGTTGTTTGCCTGAATAAGGCTTTTTGTTAAAACCTTATTTTCCTTTCTTAATGAAAAAACTTCATAGGCTTGTCTAACAAACATTTTCAATTCCTCTTCAATCCAGGGCTTGGTCATGTACCTATAAATTTGACCCTTGTTTACTGCATCAATCAGTGCCTGTATATCAGTATATCCCGTAAGTAATATCCTCATTGGATCCGGATATTCTTCAATTATAGATTCCAAAAATTCTACTCCAGTCATCTGAGGCATTCGCTGATCTGTAATAATTATTTCTATCTCATTTTCCTGAAGAATTCTTCTTCCCTCATCAGGAGATATTGCTGTATGTATATCATACATTCTCCTAAATGAAGCTTTGAAAGCATTTAAGTTATGCTCTTCATCATCAATATATAATATTCTAATCTTATCTTCCATATATTTTACTCAATCAAACTATTAAATTAAGACAAAAAAATAAACCATTCTTAATGCCTAGCGTAAATGTGAAAAGTTTTTATTAATATTTTCTCTTAAGATAGAATTTGGATTAAATGTTTAAAAATGATTTTTTAAAAATAGTATAAATTCTACTGGTTTCTAAATTAACCCTTAGCAAGTTTTTATAAAATGAAAATCAGGAAACATTATAATAAAATTTAAGTAAATAATTATTATCCCGGTTCGAATGGTTAATTCTACTCAAGTATGAATGTAATTTTAAAAGAAATCATTGCTTCCTCTGTATCTAAAAATGAAGAATATAAACCCCTGTTTTTCAGAATAAATAAGGACGAAGACAAAATCGGTCTCTTTAAACTTCTCAATGAAAAACCTCATTTAAGGATATTTGATGAAATCCAAAGCCAGTTAGAAGAGCTGGTAAAATGCCTCAATCCGAAAATCGTTTTCACAAAGGAGACGCTAAAGGAGGCTTCAAGAGAATACCTTGGAAATAAATTACCTGAAGAATACGGTGTTTGGGTTTACTATTCCTGGTCCAATTCTGTAGTTCATATATTGGACAAAGAAGAATTTATAAAAGTCAGGACAAATAGAAATCAGTTCAAAATAACACCCGAAGAGCAACAAACTTTATCTCAGAAAAAAGTAGGAGTTATAGGCCTTTCTGTTGGTCAGTCGGTATGCCTGGCTATGGCTATGGAAAGGAGCTTTGGAGAGTTGCGCATTGCTGACTTCGATCAGCTAGATTTAAGTAATCTTAATCGGATTCGGGCGGGGGTGCAAAACCTTCAAATTAAAAAAACGATAATATGTGCAAGGGAAATTGCAGAAATAGACCCCTTTTTGAAAGTGATATGTTTCGATAATGGCATTACAGAAGAAAATATTGAATCTTTCTTTATTGAAGGAGGCAGGCTTGATGCTTTAATTGAAGAGTGCGACGGAATAAGTATTAAAATAAAAAGCAGAATTCTTGCTAAAGACTTTGGAATTCCGGTTATAATGGATACTAGCGACAGAGGTATGCTGGATATAGAAAGATTTGATCTGAACAAAGACCTTCCCCTTTTTCATGGCCTCCTTGAAAAATTCAACATCCAAGAAGATGTTAAAAATCCTCAACGAATTAAGGATCTTATTTTTGCCATATTAGATAAAGAAAAGATTTCAAAAAGATTTAGAGATTCGATAGAAGAAATAGGAAAATCATTAACCACATGGCCACAACTGGCTTCTTCAGTAGTGGCCGGAGGTGCAAATGCTGCAGATGTATACAGGAAAATAATGCTTGGTTTTCCGGTTCCATCCGGCAGATATTATATAGATCTTGATGAATTAGTACGCTAACTATTAACGGGGGGAATGAAAAAGAATGCAAATAACAGACATTTCATCTTCAGAAATTAAAAATTTAAATATAACTGGTTTTCAAGCTGTTGAGGGCAGGGAAAAATGTGAAATTTTCATTGAAGGTCATTTAAATGTCTTACGTGACTTTGGTGTTAAAGAAATTACTTCGGTTAATGAAACCTGGCAAAATAATCCGAATAGTTATGTGATAATGGTTGAAAAGCCAGATGAAAATAAGTATGTGGCAGGATCAAGAATAGAAATATACGGAGGAAAGCATCCTTTACCTATGGAAGTTGCAATTGGAGAAATAGATAGTGGGATATTTGATTTAATTAAAGGATATGCTGAACATGGAACAGGAGAAATATGCGGATTATGGTCATCAACAAAACTTGCCGGAAATGGAATAGCTTCCATGCTTATAAAATCTTCAGTTGTACTTACAAACATCCTTAAGCTCAATTCTATTTTTGCTCTTTGTTCTCCTTTTACTGTTTCAATGTTTTCAAAGGCAGGTTTTGAAATAGTTACTTCTATAGGTAATAATGGAACCTTCTATTATCCTAAATTGGATCTTATTGCAACTGTAATGATATTAAAGGATCCTTCTATTTTAAGCAAAGCTTCAGAAGAAATTAAAGAAAAAATATTCAATATAGTTCAATATCCAGTACAATCTATTAATGAAACAGGTGCTAAAAATGAAATAGAAGTAAAATATAATCTCTCTTTAACTAAAACTGTATAATAAAATGATTGCCTTAAAAAGTCCTGTAATATTTTTAAAGTTAGCAGGCATAATATTAATCATTTTAATGAGTCTTGAGGCTAAATCAAATATTCCTTATACAACTTTTGATAATGCTACCAAAGTCCAGAAAATCAATAATAATATTTATGTACTGGAAGACCCACTTTCTTCAATGCTTTTTGAAGAAGTTAAGAACAAGAAGTTTTCTAAAAGTGAATTAAACGTTCCAAATCTTGGAGTTAGCAAATCCACCTTTTGGATCAAGTTTGCAATAAAAAATGAAACAAATGATGAAAAGCTTCTTTTACAGCTTTCTTATCCGCTAATGGATGTTGCGGACTTGTACTTACCTGATGAAAATGGTTGTTATCATAAAACAGTTGCCGGTGACAGGCTACCTTTTTCAGAAAGAAAATATAAGAATCAAAACTTCATCTATGACATTTTTTTACCAAAAAACCAGGTTCGGGAATTTTATCTTAAAATAAGTTCCAGCGAGCAAATACTGGTCCCTTTGTTTGTTGGAGAGACAGCGCCATTAAGTGAGGTCAATACTTTTAACGATACGGTTGCAGGAGTTTATATTGGGATAATACTTGCTATGTTCCTTTACAATGGCTTCCTTTTTCTGATTACCAAAGACAAAAATTACTTTTATTATATATTTTACATCTTCTTTATAGGATTAACCCAAATAACACTGCTTGGGTATTCTTCAAAATTGCTTTGGCCAGGCAATTCATGGATAGCAAGCCACAGCCTTTTTATTGTAGCTTCAATTGGAAGTTCGGCTATTGCAATATTTATGCGAAGCTTTCTGAACATGGATGAATATATGCCCAAACTTGTTTCCATTGTTTATATCATAGTGGGAATATATGGAATTGCATTAATTTCAGCCCTTTTCGATCACCTTCAGATTTCTTATAAAATAATTGACGTAAACGGATTGGTTATTACTATTTTTTCTATGTTCGTTTCTATCAGAATAGCTTTAAAAGGATATAAACCAGCAAGATATTTTTTATTGGCATGGACTGTCTTTCTAGTTGGAGTTTTAATATTTGTTTTACGCAATTTTGGATTGTTACCCTATAACAACTTTACCAATTATACAATGCCTACGGGATCTGCGCTTGAAGCAGTACTTCTCTCATTCGCCCTTGCAGACAGAATAAATATTCTTAAACGTGAAAAGGAAGAATCACAGAAAGTAGCTATTGAAGCACTGGAAACAAACGAAGTGATAATCCGTGAACAAAACGAGATGTTAGAGCGAAAAGTAACTGAACGCACAACTGAACTCGTAAATACAAATAAAGAGCTGGAAGTGGCAATGAAAAACTTAAAAGAAACACAATCACAACTGGTGGATTCAGAGAAAATGGCATCTCTAGGTCAACTTACTGCCGGAATTGCCCATGAAATTAACAACCCTATAAACTTTGTAGTTTCAAATATTACTCCTTTAAGAAGGGATATTAATGATATAATGGAATTGATACAGAAATATGAATTAATAAGCGTTGAACCAGGACTGGAAGAGAAATTGACCAATATTCAAAAATTCAGAAAAGAAATAGATGTAGACTTTGTTAAGGAGGAAATTGATATGTTGCTGAACGGGATAAGTGAAGGTGCTTACAGAACTTCTGAAATTATCAAAAGTCTCCGTAATTTCTCCAGGGTTGATGAAAGTGATCTTAAGACTGCAAATATTAATGAAGGGATATTATCAACCCTCATACTATTATCTCAGCAATTCGATAAAATAACCGTTATAAAAAATATTGGCGAAATCCCTAAAATTGATTGTTATCCCGGGAAATTAAACCAGGCATTTATGAATATAATAACCAATGCTATTCAAGCTTTAGGATCTACAGAGGGTGCAAAAATTGAAATAACGACTTTTCAAGTCAATGACAATGTGGTAATTTCAATCAAAGACAATGGGACCGGAATGCCGGAAGAAATTAAGGCTAAAATCTTTGATCCTTTTTTTACTACAAAGGATGTTGGGAAAGGTACCGGCCTGGGATTATCTATAACTTATGGCATCATAGAAAAACACAAAGGCAAAATGGAAGTACATTCAACAGTAGGTTCAGGAACAGAATTTATTATCACATTGCCAATTAAAAGACACGATATGGATTAAATATCACCTAGTTGAGGTCTTAATAAAATTTCTTCAACAACCGTGTGACTGCTTAATTTCCAACAGCCTAAAACTGCCTGTCCAATATCTGACGGTTTCATAAACCTTGTCTCAGGTAAATCTGAGCCTTCCCAGCTTGCTGTAAAGGTTGCTCCAGGCAAAATTGCCGTAACCCTAACATCAAACTCTTTCATTTCTTCTCTAAAAACCTTTGTAAGGCCATAAAGTGCAAATTTTGAAACGCAATAGGAGCCTCCATTTATATAAGGAATAATGCTGGCAGTTGAACATATATTAAAAATGTGTCCTTCTTTCCTATCTTTCATTGCGGGAATAAAAAATCTGGAAATATTATATGCACTGTGAAGGTTTGTATTCAGCATTAATTCCAGGTTGCCTTCCTGTTCAGTATGTAACTGACCTGGCAAAAAATGTCCTGTGTTATTTACCAAAACATCCACATTATCAGTCCTATCTGAAACGAACTTGCCGAATAGTTTACATGAATCCATTCTAGATAAGTCTGCCACCATGATGTGAACCTTCTGACCTTTGTATTTAAATTCTAAATCTTGTTTTACTCTATCTAATTCCTCACTGTTCCTTGAGCATGTTGCTACATCAAATCCTTCTTCCATAAAAGCATCAATAATGGCATGTCCAATTCCTTTGGTGCCACCGGTAACAACAATAAATTTATTTTGTTTCATTCCAGATAGTTACAGTGCAATATAAATCAAAGTTCAGCAACCTTAACAAATCATTTTTAAATCACTTACTAGTCCTTAACTTGCAGACTAAAGCCTAGCTTATACTAAGCTGAATAAAAAAATGATGCAAATATTACAAACACTTGGCTCTTATATTCTTTTCATTCAAAGTCTTTTTATAAACAGAGAGAAGTTTAGGATATACTTAAAATTGACCATTGACGAATGTTTAAGTCTGGGCGTGGGTTCTGTTTTTCTTATTGCCGTTGTGTCTTTGTTTTTAGGTGCGGTTACTGTCATTCAAACAGCCTACAACCTGTCTGGGCCCTTTGTACCCAAGTTTATAATTGGGACTATTGTGCGAGATATGACTGTACTGGAAATGGCTCCGACCCTTACCTGTCTTATACTTGCTGGAAAAGTTGGTTCAGCCATTGCAGGTGGCATTGGCACTATGAGAATTACTGAACAAATTGATGCATTAGAGGTAATGGGTATTAATTCTGCTTCTTACCTTGCACTTCCCAAGATCATTGCTTGCGTGGTCATGTTTCCTTTACTGGTGATAATGGCAGGCTATTTAACAATAGTCGCAGGCCAGTTTATAGGTGTACATGTTGCCAAGGTAGTTTCAGAAGAAGATTTTGCTTATGGATTAAGGGCAGGGTTCAAAGACATAAATATTGTAGTTACTATAATCAAATCCTTTGTGTTTGGTTATATAATATCCTCAATATCAGCATTTAACGGCTATGTTACAAATGGAGGGGCTTTGGAGGTAGGAGAATCAATTACAAAAGCTCTAACTACAAGCTGCCTGGCTCTCTTAACTGCTGATTATTTAATTGCAGAACTGTTTATTTAAAAACTTTTGATTGACCAATAAAATTAATGTACTTTTTCTACCTAGGTGGTATCCTTGTAAAGACGAACCACTCCACGGGATTTTTATTCAAAGGCATGCTAAGGCAGTTTCAGAGTTTGCAAACATATTTGTGTTATTTGCAACAACAGATAAAAACTTAAAACAACGATTATTTTATTCAGAAGTAAATTCAGAAAATGGCTTATTGGAGGTAATTTATTATTATAAAAAAAATATTACCGGATTCAGTTCTGTTGACAAAATTTTAAAGTTTTTCCTATATTTTTTTTGTCTGGCAAAGGGTTTCAGACAAATTCTGGCGAAAATTGGAAAGCCTGATCTTGTCCATGTACATGTTTTATTAAGGACATTAATCTTTGCACTGTATATAAAAACAGTTTACAAAATCAAAATTGTATATACAGAGCATTGGAGTGGTTACCATAAAGAAGATGGTTCTTACAAGGGATTTAAAAAATGGCTCTCCGGGATACTTTTTAAGAATGTGAGCAGATTTATGCCAGTTACAGAACATCTTGCAAAGGCAATGAGGTCACATAAAATCTTTGGTACCTATACAATAATTCCAAATGTTG
>JANYCH010000092.1 GCA_025360395.1 Cytophagales bacterium
GGGCTATATTTTTCTCTCACCCGGCAGATTATACGCCTGTTTGTACTACTGAGCTTGGAATGGCATCAAAATACAAACCTCAATTTGATCAGAGAAATGTAAAGATGATCGCCATCAGTGTGGATCCTTTAGATTCTCACAAATCCTGGATCAATGACATTAACGAAACACAAAACTGTAATGTCAACTTCCCAATAATAGCAGATCCTGATAAGAAAATCGCGGAGTTGTATGATATGATCCATCCAAATGCAAATGAGAAATTCACTGTCCGTTCAGTATTTATCATTGGCCCGGATAAGAAAATCAAGCTTACCTTGACTTACCCTGCTTCTACAGGACGTAATTTTGATGAATTGATCAGGGTGATTGACTCTCTTCAGCTTACTGCAAATTACAGTGTAGCAACACCAGCCAATTGGGAAGATGGTCAGGATGTGGTTGTAGCACCAGCTATCAAGACGGAGGATATTGCCTTAAAATTCCCCAAAGGTTTCAAAGAAATTAAACCTTATTTGAGGATGACCCCGCAGCCAAACAAAAATTAGTTAATAGTCAATATTAAAAGGTGAAAAGAGACCGCATCGGTGGTCTCTTTTTATTTACGGACGGGAATTACTTTGGGGATAATCTTTTTTGAACTTCAACCTGACATAATACATTAGGGAATGTTCTTCAACTGAAACGTATTTATCAGATTTGGCGATTTCATCCAGTTCTTTTATCAGGTATTCATAGGTAGAAAGATCTAAATCTATTTTTTCTGACAATTGTCTTATTACCTCCATTCTTCCGGCATCATCCTGGGCTAATTCAAAAGCCCTAATTTCTTCAATAATTAGGGCAACCTCATTTAAAGGTAATGAATACTTGTCTTTTAGCAGCTCCAGTAAATTATTGTTCACTGCAATGGCTTCTTCTTCTGTGACAACAAAATCGGAGTCCGCCAGAAAAACATATAAAAATGAAATAAGGTGTTTGTGATCCCAATGTGGTGGAATGATCATGATCTGGATTTTTATTAAAAATAGCTTTTAAATAAGATAAAATAGCAAGACTTATCATTCTGTGTATTGATAAGTTCCACATTAAAACGAAATTTGAATTTCAAAGCAATTTTCATGGATCCAAAAACTAAAATAGATCAGCTAACTGATTTATTGCATCAGCTCAATCACGCATATTATATGGATAATATAAGCAAAGTGACTGATTTCGAGTTTGATATGAAAATGAAGGAATTAGAATCTCTAGAATTAGAATTTCCACATTATAAAAGACCTGATTCTCCTACTTCCAGGGTCGGTGGAACAATCACCAAAGAATTTCAAACCGTAAAGCACAAGTATCCAATGCTGTCATTGGGAAATACATATAATGAACAGGACCTTAGAGACTTCGATGAGAGGGTGAGGAAAGTTATCTTATCAGGCAACGACCTGATTTCTGAGAGTAAAGAAACATCGTCTCAATTTTCAATCTTTGATCAGGGTGTTACAACTCACAACCCACAACCCACAACTCGCAACCGATACGAATACGTTTGTGAACAAAAATTTGATGGAGTAGCGATAAGCTTAACTTATGAAAATGGTATTTTAACAAAAGCGGTCACCCGTGGAGATGGGGTTCAGGGAGATGATGTAACGAATAATGTTAGAACAATTAAATCTATTCCCTTAAAAATCACTGCCTTAAACTTGCCAGATGAGTTTGAAGTAAGAGGGGAAGTGTTTTTATCTAGGGAAAATTTTAAGAAGATCAATAAAGAAAGGGAAGATATAGGTGAAGCATTACTTGCTAACCCAAGAAATGCTGCATCAGGAACTTTAAAGATGCAAGACTCAACTATAGTGGCCAAAAGACAATTGAGTTGCTTTCTTTATTCATTGAACGGTAAAAAACTTCCTTTTAATACTCATTCAGATTCATTAGAAGCTTTGACGAGATGGGGATTCCAGGTGTCACCAACTTTTAAAATTTGTAAAAACATTGAGGAAGTCATGGCGTACATCCATTTGTGGGAAACCAAAAGGTTTGAGCTTCCTCTTGATACTGATGGGATAGTTTTAAAGGTCAATTCATTCATTCATCAGGATCAATTAGGCTTTACAGCAAAAACACCCAGATGGGCAATCTCATTTAAGTATAAATCTGAATCTGCCATAACTAAACTCAAATCTATTTCCTACCAGGTTGGACGAACAGGATCGGTAACACCTGTAGCGAACCTTGAACCTGTTTTATTGGCTGGTACTACTGTAAAGAGAGCATCTCTTCACAATGCAAATGAAATTGAACGACTCGATATTAGGATCGGTGACTTTGTTCATGTAGAAAAAGGTGGAGAAATAATTCCTAAAATTACCGCTGTAGAAGTAAGCAAAAGGCATGAGAGCCTGGTAAAAGTGGTTTACCTCACCCATTGTCCTGAATGTGGTTCCGAATTGATCCGGAACGAAGGGGAGGCAAACCATTATTGTCCAAATGAAAAGGGTTGCCCTCCCCAAATAAAAGGCAAGTTTGAGCATTTTATTCAAAGAAAAGCCATGAATATTGATGGGATGGGTTCTGAAACTATTGAAGCTTTGGTTAATAAAGGAATAATCAAAAACCTGGCTGATATTTATGACCTCAACCATGAAAAATTAAGCCAGTTGGAAAGGTTTGGTGAAAAGTCTGTATCCAATCTCTTGAATGGAATTGAAAGCTCAAAAAATATTCCATTCAGAAATGTTTTGTTTGCATTGGGAATAAGATTTGTTGGTCTGACAACTGCAGAAAAACTGGCCAATCATTTTGAAAACATAGAAAACATTGCCAAAGCATCGGTAGAACAATTATTAGAAGCACCAGAAGTAGGAGAAAAGATTGCGCAAAGTGTTGTACAATATTTCAGCCAGGAAGAAAACAGGGAAATAATACAAAGGTTAAAAGCCTCAGGCCTTCAATTTGAAAATGAAGCCAGGCCCGAGGCAGAGAGCAATACATTGGAAGGAAAAAGCTTTGTTGTCTCAGGCGTATTTCAAAACTTTTCGAGGGAAGAAATAACGGAAAAAATCCTATCAAATGGGGGAAAGATATTGAGTGGTGTATCAGGAAAACTTGATTTTCTCGTAGCAGGTGAAAACATGGGACCATCCAAGCTGGAAAAAGCCACGAAACTTGGTGTTAAAATTATAAATGAAGAGGAGTTTTTGGCTATGCTCGGTTAAGTGATCGTTTAACAGTTGACAATTGATTGTTGGTTTTTAGCATTTGGAAGGTTTATTTAGTCCAGGGTTATTAACAATGTTTTAGCAGGTTTGGTGTAAGGTCAGCTTTTCACCGTCAACTAAACTCAATCACAATCCACAACTCACAACAAAAAACTCATTACCTTTGCCTTTCTTATGAACAGCGATATTAAAACTAAGTTTACAGGTACCGGCCTGGCTCTTATTACCCCGTTTACATCGAATTTATCCGTTGATTTTCCTGCTTTGGAACGATTAATCGATAGAGGTATAAAAGGTGGTGTTGAATACCTGGTAGTATTTGGAACAACAGGTGAACCAGTAACCTTAACTAAAGCTGAAAAAAAGGAAATCCTGGAGTTTGTCCTGAAGACAAATAACAAACGTTTACCTGTCATGATTGGGCTAGGTGGCAATAATACACTTGAAGTTTTAGAGACAATAACCGCTACTGATTTTACAGGAGTAGATGGTATATTATCCGTTTGCCCGTATTATAGTAAACCCTCTCAAGAAGGAGTATACAGACATTATGTTGCGATTGCCGATGCTTGCCCGGTTGCAGTTATGCTTTATAACATTCCTGGCAGGACAGGCATTAACATGAACGTAAATACCATTTTAAGATTGGCTGCCCATAAAAATATCATAGGGGTAAAGGAAGCGTCCGGAGATTTGACCCAATGCATGGAAATTGCAAAATCTGCACCAAAAGATTTTTTATTAGTTGCAGGCGATGATTTGCTCTCAGTTCCAATGATTGCAATAGGTGCTTCAGGCTCTGTAGCAGTTTTGCCTAATTTGTTCCCTGATACTTTTTCTGAAATGGTTCGTTCAGCATTGAAGGGTGATTTTGTTATAGCAAGGAAACTGTTATACAGCTTTACAGAAATAAATCCATTGCTTTATGCCGAGGGTAATCCAGTTGGGGCAAAAGCAGTTTTAAAATTAATGGGCATCACTGAAAATTTTGTCCGTTTGCCATTAGCTGAAGCCTCTGAATCTTTGACTTTGTCTCTTGAAAAGGCTTTAAACAAACTGGAATCAGTTAAGGCCTAATAGTATAGAGTACTTAGTATTTAGACTGTTGCCTGTAATTTGAGTTAAATTGTAGCAAGTGTTTGCTATACTTGCTAATCATAACTTAATTGATTAAATAGTACAGAGTACTT
>JANYCH010000108.1 GCA_025360395.1 Cytophagales bacterium
GAGAAAAAACAACATAGATCAGACTGCAAGAATAAAAGTACAGCTTTGGCGCACTTCTAAAGGCCTTTATAATCCCGACACTGACGACATAAGCTACATAGTTACTGCAAAAGAATTTGACCGTGAATATGTTATATTAAAAGAACATGTTAAGGTTATACACACTCCAAGGCTCACCTTTACAGAATATTCTTCATACAAAACCTGTAATTCACTCGCTTATGTACTTGCATCCAAAGAAAGAATCCGCCTTGGTTTAGATGATGTAATTTTGCTGGACCAAAAAGACAGAGTCGCAGAATTGAGCACTATGAATATTTTCTGGTTTCAAAGAGGCAAATTGTTTACTCCATCATTAAATACGGGCTGCGTTTCAGGTGTTATGAGAAAGAGGATCCTTGACTTTTGTGAGGCCAATAAAATTAAAACTGTTCCGGCACTAAGTACTATTGATGCCTTAGACGGGAGTGATTATGTATTTGGCTCCAATTTTTCAGGAATTCACCCAATCGCCAGGGTAAATGATTATAAATTCCGTCCAGAATTACCGGATTTCATGCTGGAATTTATTGAAAAGCTACCTTAATGTTAGAAGAAACAAATCTTCCTGTAATGGAAGCTTTTTACACTATCCAAGGTGAAGGTTTCTATCAGGGAAATGCGGCATATTTTATCAGATTAGGTGGATGTGACATTGGCTGTCATTGGTGCGATGTGAAAGATTCCTGGGATATTAACAAGCATCCGATGATTCCGGTAAATGAAATTGTGCTGGAAGCATCCAAATTTCCTTCCAGAATTGCTGTCATTACTGGTGGAGAGCCATTAATGCATAACCTTGATTATTTAACAGAGGCGCTTCACAAATTTGGATTCAGGACCCATATTGAAACCTCCGGCGCCTATCCGCTTTCTGGAAAATGGGATTGGGTTTGTCTTTCACCAAAGAAATTTAAAGAGCCTTCACCAGAGGTTTGTTTAGCAGCAGACGAATTAAAAGCCATCATTTTCAATAAATCTGATTTTCAATTTGCAGAAAAATACAGCTCTTTAGTAAAAAATGATTGCAAACTATATTTACAACCCGAATGGGACAAGCAAAATGAAATTCTTCCTTCCATTATTGAGTACGTAAAACAGCATACATTTTGGAAAGTCTCATTGCAGGTCCATAAGTACATGCAAATCCCATAGTTAAGAGAAATAAGTGCCTGTTTTTGATATCATCATCCCTAGTTATAATAACCAGAAAGAACTGCTTAGTTGCCTAGAAGGTTTTGCCAAACAAACCTTTAAAGATTTTAGAATTTATGTCTGCATTGACGGTTCAACCGATCATTCTGTAGAGGTGGTTAAAAACGCAGGTTTTGCTTTTGAACACCAAATTCTGGAACATCACGACCAGTTAAACCATGGACGGAATGCTACAAGAAATCTTGCCTTAAACTATATAAATGCTGAATACTTGCTTTTCTTTGACAGCGATATAACCCCATATCCTGATCTGATAGAAAAACATCTGGAGGTTTTGAAACAAAAAACCTGTATTTCGGTTGGAAACGTAGATTACCTGAATAAAAACACTGACTTATGGGCCGGGTACATTTCTAAAAGAGGATATAATAAATTCAAACCCAAGGAAGCAATGCCGTCGGAATACATAAACATGGGCAACCTTGCTATGCCAGCACATTTCTTTACCTCTATAAACGGTATGGATGGAACATTAAAGAAATATGGAGGAGATGACACTGAACTTTCCATCAGATTAGAAAAAGAATTCAAACCATTGGTGATCAACAATAACCTTGCAAAGGGTTTTTCTACATTAAACAAATCACTTGACTTTGCACTTGCTCAGATAGAAGAATTCGGAACTTACAATCTTAAACTTATCCATCAAAAACATCCTGGTTTTGGAAATATCTATGCCTTCAACCTAATGAAAGGAAATTCTTTCAAATCTATTGTTTTTAAGTCTTTGATGAATAAAAAATTCAGTGGTGTTTTAAAAAAGACAATTCCATATTTACCCTCAATAGTTCGTTTTAAAGCCATTCATTATTTAACTGCATTTTATCTTTATAAAGGTTTTTCAAAGCGGCCATCTGAATAAATATTGTCAGGGGCAACAAATTTTTATAACTTTGAACATTCATTTAGCATTCAGTTAACTTTAAAGTAACATAACAGTGGATATTTTCGACAAAATTCAGAAAAACAGAGGTCCTCTTGGCCAACATTCAAAAGTTGCCCATGGATACTATTCATTCCCTAAGCTGGAGGGCGAGATTGGCCCTCGTATGAAATTCAGGGGAAAGAATATTCTGAACTGGAGTCTTAACAACTACCTGGGGTTAGCCAACCACCCTGAAGTCCGTGAGGCTGATGCCATTGCTGCCAAAGATTATGGAATGG
>JANYCH010000119.1 GCA_025360395.1 Cytophagales bacterium
ATATAAAGGCAAAAAATGACCTTGTAATTCCGAATAAAGTTAAAGGAGGTAAATTTTTCTGTGTTCTCTTGGTTATTAAAACCCTAAAAAGCAGTGGAATAAACAGATAGCCTACCAACATCACACACAAGATCCCTAAAACAGAAATAATGGCAATAGACCTGAGGGCAGGATGTTTGGCAAAAATTAAAACCCCAACTCCTATTAAAGTTGTAAGCATTGAAAGAAAAATAGCAGTTTTATACGAAGCGAGGTTCTTCTTTCCGGCAGAATACTCCGACTGCACCCCTTCCATTATAAAAATGCTGAAATCATCGCCCAAACCAAATATAAAAGTGGAAATAATGATGTTGACTATATTAAATTCAATGTCAAAAAGGGCCATGAAACCTAAAATCCAAACCCAGCTTATGAGCATAGGTATAAACGTGATAAGGGCAAGTTCAATCCTACCGTAACTCAACAATAAAATGGAGAAAATGAGGATGGAGCTGTAAGCCAGTATTTGGTTAAAGTTGTCTTTTACAACATCCATTAACTTGTTGGCTGTGTATTGTTTATCAAGAATAATGGCATTGGGACTTTCGATTGCCAGTAGCTGGTTGACCTTGTATGAATGTACCTTAGGTACTTTCAGGTTTGTGATGATGGATACAAAATCCTTGTCGCTTGAGATTAAATCAGAAAGGAATGTTTTAAGTAAAAAGCTTTTGTCAGATTCCGGTAAAAGGTTTTGGTCTTCTTTCAGAAAGGAAAAAAAGTCCTGAAAGGCTTCAGGTTTTAAGCCGGTTTCAATTGAGGCTTGCTGAAAATTATCTTCGAACTTCCGGATTTTATCATCTGTCCAAAAGTTTTTCCATAGTGTGATCCTATGTTTTTGTAATGAATCTGAAGGAAGAAGAAATTCTGTGCTTGTGTGAAAACTTACAAATTTTTTGTTCTCCAACTCATTTACGGCAATACTCCCTTTTTCCGAAGCTTGTAGTACTTCTTGCAGGTTACGGCCGGTGTACAGAACAAAAATATTCTTGGTTGAACCTGAGTTTTGTTTTGAAAGATGTTCCTCTGCAATTTTTAATTTAGGTGTGAGATAGTTTAAAGAAGACAAGTCACTTTGAAAATTAACCTTGTTATAGAAGAATCCCAGGAAAACAGTAAGCAGAATTCCCAGAGCAACAAGAGGCTTATTTTTTTCAAATTGTATGTTCCCAACTTTATCTAAAACTTTGGCTAGCCAACCAGTCTGTAGCTCATGTTTATCTGTTTCCTTTACCAGTTGAGGCAATAAGATAAGCGTAAAAACCCCTCCTCCTAAAAGACTTAATGCTGAGAACAATCCAAAATCTTTAAGTACTTCAGAATCAATAAGCGTAAGGCTAAAAAACGCACCAATAGTTGAAATGTTTCCAATTATAAGTGGCAAAGAAATGTCTTCGAGCGTTTTCTTAATTGAACCTGTATGTTTGAAGTGAGTGAGAAAATGAAGAGAATAATTGATTGAAATTCCTATTATGATAGCCCCAGCTCCCATTGAAATGGCGGAAATGCTCGTTTTAAACAACCAGATACAGGCAGCTGCAAACAACATCCCAAATGCTACGGGAACCAAAATTATAAACGGTAAGCTCCAGGACCGGAAGTATCCCCAGATAAGTAATGTCATGAGGATGAGGGCGATACTCATGGTTAGGTAAATATCCTGTTGGATTTGTTTTGCATTACAAACCGCTACTGCACAACCGCCAAAATATTCTGCTTTTACTTTTGAATCCTGGACTTTTGACAATTCCTCAATGGCAAGATCTATTCGCTCAATTAAAACTGCATTTGAATTTATATCATTAGCAGGAATGTTGGGTTTTAATATTATCAACAGGTTTTTTTTGTCAGGTGACATCACATAACCATCCTGAATTGTATAGTTTTCTACAGCCTGACTTTTAGATAATTTTTGAAGGGGGATAGTTGTAAAAAACAAAGGGTCAGCTAAAAAATAATTTCGCATAGCACTTCCTGCAGGTGTACTCAACATTTTTAAACTTCCTGTTAACCGACTTATAATAGCATTCTTCTCAATACAGGAATCTATTTTTTTATAGTCTTCTTTATCTAAAAAAGCCGCAAGATTACGGTTGAAAATGTCATAAGTTTTCTGTGTGACATTATCAGGGAGCCTGTGTCTTATTTCTTTTAAATATTTTTTAGCAACGCTATCAGCTAACAATCTGGTTGTAAGCTGATCTGAATATTCCATTAATTGCAGGGAGGGATCTTCTATAAGGGAATCTTCACTGAAAACGTTGATTACAAGCTTATCAAAAGCAGCTGATTTTAAAAATATGTCCTGTGTTTTAGCAAGTCCCGATTGGTGGGGCATTATCCGGGCAATGTTTTGCTCTAATTCAAGGTTAAGAGAACCATAAATGAAAAATGCTGCAAGACAAGCAGTCAGCAACAAAAATTTCCTTCTTTGTTTTCTGAAAGCCAGAAATAAAGATATAAAAGGGTTAATCATTCAACCGTAATCAAAAATGGGTAACAAATATACGGTTTAGTTGGAAGTTTAGATTTGGATTCTTTAAAAGCCATGTGGTGATTTAAATCAATTTATTTTCTCCATTTTAAACTTGTAAACGTAAGTATAAAAATATTAAGAACTAGTTAGAGTCTAATCTTAAAATGTTTAAATTTAGGTATCAAACTAAAATCAAAGTCATGAAAATCAGCATTATATCTCTCCTTCTTATCATAATTCCGGTTATTTTAAATGCACAATCCGACAGTGTTATTTCAGAAAGACATAATTCAAGTTCTGAAATACTGAACCACTGGTACAATAATTCCTACCAACCTAAATCAACAAACAAATCAATTTTAAAAGCCGATAATGCCTCTTATGTTCTAAAAATGAACTCTTATAAAAAAGACATGAATTTTCTTTATGTTCATTCTTACAGATATCATTATTTTCCACAGATGCCATATTCAAATGGACCAGTTTCTAACTTTTATTCTCAAACAGGAAATTGGAATTACGGAGGTAATCTGTCCCTTGAATCTTATTTTCTTGCAAGTGGGATAAACTATATTGTAGACAAGGCTATTTGGGGAAGAAAAAGGAGATAAGATATTAGGAATTTAGTTCCTCCATCATTTCTTTAACACCTTTAGTTTTTCTACTTCCTATCTTAAAGCATACGTAAGTCAGGACTCCAAAAAATACGGAGGCCATTATGGCCAGGGCAATACTTCCAATCACATATTGCTTCAGTTTAAGCTCAATGTCATCTTGTTTTAAATCAAAAGAGAACAAAAGAGTATCATGAATTCCTAAAAACTTAGCACCGATCAGCAAGCTAAAATAGATAATAAGCGGTATTAAAGGTGGTATGCTAATATTGGCTGCAACCAAAACCAAAGGGATATTCAATTTAGCAAACCGGGCCACCACAACGGCAATCATCATTTGAAAACCCCAGATCGGGACTATTCCCATAAAAACCCCAAAAGCAACAGCACAAGCTTTTCTTTCAATTGATTCATTAGGATTAAAAAAGAGATCCTTCCACCTTTCTTTCAGGCTTTTTTTTTTAATCCGTTGATGAATCTCAAAGGTATATGGTAAAAAATGGCCATGGTCACAAAGACCGTATTCAGAATAGATATCCTGGTAAAATCTTTAAAAGGCCTGAAGTGGGTAATTCTTTCGTTTTTCGGTGGATAATACACATC
>JANYCH010000128.1 GCA_025360395.1 Cytophagales bacterium
TAAATTGATTGATGGAAAAACAGAAAGCTCAGTAATAAACAGTAGTTTGACCATCCGTTTTGATTCCCTGATACAGCCGGAATTTATTGCAGCAGTTAAAAATGGTACGGATATAAATTTCTTAAATGCACTGAAAGAAAATAACCTCCATAATTGGAAACCTACTTTGCCATTGAAAATTTATCACAGTGATGCTGATGAAGTAGTCCCATATTCAGATTCTGAGTTTACTTATAAAACCATGCTCGGCCTTGGTTCTACATCAGTCACTTTTGTGACGATCCAAGGCAAAAGTCACGGAGCAGGCTCTATTCCTATGATTGCAAGCGTAATCGATTGGTTTAATAGCTTTAATACCTTGTAAATCATGAGAGGGGACTGCTAAATGCTTTTGCAAAGGCAGTCCTCTTTTTCACAACCAGTATAGAATTCGTGTGCCATTATCCTGGAATAGGTTGCTTTAATTTGTTCAGTCACAATCTTGACCTCTTCATCAGAAACAAACCTCTTTTCTTTTTTGAAAGATTTATTTTTATCAAATTCCACAAAATCAATTTCACCGCTTTGCATATACCAACCTTTCGGTTGTGCCTGATTCATTAATATTTTATAAAATACTAGTTGACGCCAATATTTGCCGCCCATTTCACTCTTTTCGCCGGCAGCAATTAAATCCTTTCCTTTATTCTCGGGACTGGCTGTTTTATAGTCCACAACATTGGCAGCTTTTCCATCAAATTCAAGCTTGTCTAACCTTCCATTTATTGGTACACCTTCTACCTCTGTTTGTACATTTACCTCACATGCAATTACTTTGGCCCAGGTACCGGAATATTGTAGGTAATAATCTGTCAGGACAAGTCTTCCATGTTCGCTTCTTAGCTTAAATTCCTTTTCAGTAAACTGCGGCTTCAATTTGTTCATGCTTTCATAAAAGTATTTCACAAGGTCATCCCTTGAAGGAAAATTTTTGTTCGGATCATTTTGCATCCGGTTAAAAAATAACTGAAGGGCTTCATGAATAGCAGTTCCATACCCAGAAACAGCATTTTTCGCTTCTGGTATCCTTAAAATGTGTTTATAATAAAAGGCCAACGGGCAATCCAGGTAGTCATTCAGTTTTGTGACGTTTAAAGTAAAATTCTGCAGAGCTTTGTCAACAAATTGCTTTTCAAGCCTTGATGTTTCCGGCAATACAGGGATAAGCGTTTTTAATAAAAAATCAGCTATTTCAGAATTCTCCAGGCGAACATCTCTTCTAGAAGGATTATATTTTTCAATAATCTCATTTACAAATAAGCTTGGCATTAAAGTACTTTGATCTTCACTGGCATCAGATAGTTTTTTCATAGGATAAGAAATCTGAATTTGCTCTTTTGCCCGTGTTACAGCAACAAAAAACAACCTTCTAAGTTCTTCGTTATTATCATCTTTGGCTTTCTTAGTTGAATGAATAAGGTTATCAGGATATGTAAAAACATCACTTCGTTCCCGACCTTTTTCCCAACAGGAATCATTGCATTGAACCAAAAAGACATATTTAAACTCCAGACCTTTTGATGAATGAGTGGTGATAAGGTTAATTCCATTTTCATTGAAGACACTTTTTTCAACGTTTAACCTCAAAAAGTTATCTTTCATTTTTTCAACAATCCTTATCAGGTCTTTTACTTCGAATGAGGAACGTTTGTCATTTTCGGCCTGTACAAACTGGAAATAAGTCGTGAGGGTTTCCAATAAATCTGTTTTATCATCGGACTTAATTAAGAATTGCAACAAACCACTTTCCTGCAATATTTTTTGAAGCAAGCCTGGAAGAGTTTGATTGAACATACCTGCCATCCAGGAATCGAGCAATAAATTAACTTTCGCCAGTTGTTTAGCATTTGTTAATCCCAAACCTAACATCCTTTCATTACTTGAAATTATGCTACGGAATGTTTCTTCTCTTTTCCCTTTTTGAAGAGCAAGAGAAATAATGGCAATATCACGTGGATTGCACTGGAAAAAATCAAAATGGAGAATTTTAAATAACTCTTCTTCTCCCTGATTTGGCCTTTCAGATTCTTTGTCAATATAATTTAAAAGCCGGTTTATTTTCTGGATCAAAGGATGTAACAAAACATCTTCTGTGCGCTTGGCATTATAGGGAATCTTTTCCCATTCCAGCAATTGTCTTATTTTTTCAGCCTGAGAATGGTTACGATACAAAATAGCCATATCGCCATATTGAACTCCCTGAGCTGCGTATTTTTTAATCTCCTTTACTACACCTGCAGCTTCATGTGCAGGATTATGGTAGGCTACTACTTCAATGGCTTCTATTAAATATTCCTTTTCGGTTATGTTAGAAGAGGAAGCTTTGAGGTCTTTACTTAATCCTGAAAAGTCGGCTATAATATCATCATCATTTATAAGCCTGTCATAATTAGAACCGATCAGTGCAGTGGCTGCATCCAGAATTTGTTGTCGGCTGCGGTAGTTACGGTTTAGTGCAAATGCTTTTAGGTTTTTTTTGAATTTGAAGTAAAAATCTTTGACCCGTTCCATGTTTGCGCCCTGAAAACTATAAATGGACTGGTCATCGTCGCCAACAACGAAAATATTTGAAGATTCAGGATCGTAACTGGCTAGTAAAGAAAGAATTTCATTCTGGCTTCCGTTGGTATCCTGGTATTCATCAACCAAAATATATTGATATGTTTCCTGATACCTGCCAAGTAATGTATCATTTGACCTAAAAGCCTGAATCACCCAAAGGATCATATCAGCAAAATCATACAAACTGTTTTGTTCCAGCATTTCAGAATAAACAGGGAATGCATAAACACCTGCAAGGAGTTTAGACATTTTTTCCATTTCGTCCTCAATAGCTTTGGTTTTCAGGTCGCCCTTTCTGTTTTCTCCTGACGCCTTTTTATAAACATATTTTTCTCTTGAAGGAAGAGAATCAATGTATTGGTTTACTGTTGTCTGCATGTTTTCAACAGTGAAACCTTCAGTTTTCATAATATCGAAGAGAGATTTCAGTTGTGAAGTAAACTGATATTCATTGCCTTTAAGTTTTTTCAATGGATTATCCAGCGGCAGAGAATCTATAATACTATGTATTATTTCAATTCTTTCAAGATCAGAAATTGGTTGCCAGAACCTATAACCAAAATGTTCCGGATTCTCACTTATAACCCTGGCACAAAAACTATGAAATGTAGAAATATGAACCTTAGAAGCAGTGAAGGACCCAATAATATTTCCGAGCCTTCGTTTCATTGCAACAGCGCCTGCTTCTGTATAAGTAAGGCAAAGTATGTTTTCAGGTTGGGCAAGGCCTTTATGAAGTATATTGGCAATTCGTGCGGAAAGAAGCTGTGTTTTACCAGTTCCAGGCCCTGCTAACACCATCACCGGACCTTCAGTAGCCTCAACAGCTTGTAATTGTTCCGGGTTGAGGTTTTTTAGAATATTGAGAAAATTTTTGGGATCCATATAAATAACCAGAACCCAAAGTAACTTAATTAACTATTAAAGTCCTGCTAAATAAAGGAGGGAGATAAATTTTTAAATCCAATATTAAAAGGGCAAAAAAAAGGAGTAGTTTTAACTACCCCCCTTTTTATACAATCATTTTTTCCTTTATTCCATTTTGCTACTGCTGAATCCAAGATTATTGTTAACCGGTTCTTCATCAACATAAAAGTCCCAATCGTATTTTTTAAATTCTTGTAGTTTTGCGTAATCGTAATGAGCATCCATTCCGTCTGCGTAAACCTTGTAATAATAATTTCCTTTTGTAACCTTTAATGTATGTGTTTCATGAGGTTGCATTTGAAATTCTACATCATCGAACTTGACAGATAATACTTGTCTTGAACTATTATGGATTTCAACTATAGGGTCTCTCACTTCTGAATTTTTACTTACTAAATTTGATTTTTCGGAAGAAGCTACTTCTTTGTAGATTTTCACATCGTGTTTTGAAATATATCCGTCTTTTTTTGATTTAAGATGGGTAACTTTATATTTACCATGTTTAGCATGTTCTGATTCTATAAAAACCGCATCGCCCTGTTCAAGGTGTTTGACCTGTGCATTATTTGAATCTAAAAGATATAAATGTGTTTTTGTATATGCCAGATAGTTCTGGGCGACCATAGCACTGCTACTCCCTAACAATGCTGATATAAGTAAGATTCCAGTTTTCATTTTAGTTGATGTTTGCATTGGATAAAAAAAATGCTTGCCACGGAAAATAATTATTGCAATAAAAAATAATTTTATATGAATTAACTGATATGTTATATGACTATATTAATAAACAAGTGCAATTATTGATAATTTATTACTGACATCCGAGTAATATTTAATTACAGAAATGAGAGGGATAAAGATACCTTAAATTGATTTTCAGGGGGATTTTTCTTTTTCGTGAAAAACACCCCCTGCCTTTTTATCGAATAAATTAAGT
>JANYCH010000155.1 GCA_025360395.1 Cytophagales bacterium
CCCTGTTCCAGATCCCAATTTTCCTTTTTTAGGCGTGCATTTTACCAATATGATTGGTGGAGGGGTAGAAGCTGGGCCAAATGCAGTATTTGCTTTTGGTAAAGAAAGTTACAAAATGAGTGATGTGAATTTTAAGGAAACATTTAAATCTTTAAGCTGGTCAGGTTTTAGAACTGTTGCCTTAAAATATTGGAAAACAGGTTTAGGTGAATATTATAGATCTTTTTCAAAATCTGCCTTTACAAGGGCATTACAAAAGCTTGTGCCTGAACTTAAAGAAGAGGACCTGATACCTGGTGGAGCCGGAATAAGAGCACAGGCATGCCATAAGGATGGGACATTACTTGACGATTTTTTTATAAAAGAAACAGTTAATTCTATTCATGTTTTAAATGCACCGTCGCCTGCAGCAACCTCTTCTTTATCAATTGGTGATACTATTTCTGATATGGCATTGAAAAGATTTGTTTGAGAGAAATATTATTGTTGCTTTGAAATGCTGTCTTTAACTTTCTAATTTTATCTTTGCATAAGATCGTATCATTTGGCTGACATTTTTTCAATCGCTTCTTTAATAAACCTTATCACTTTAACTGCTATGGAAATAGTGTTAGGGATTGATAATGTGATATTTATATCGATTATATCTGGTAAACTTCCAGAAAACAAGCAAGGAAAAGCGCGTTTAATTGGTTTAAGCCTTGCCTTGCTGTTCAGGATCGGATTATTATTTACCATTTCTTTGATCGTAGGGATGGAAGAACCTTTGCTTACTCTTATGGATTTTGGGTTAAGTGGAAGAGATCTTATTCTGTTGGCAGGGGGTATATTTTTGATTTATAAAAGTTCTTCTGAAATAATCGAAAAATTCTATGAAGATCATGAAGAGATATCTCAGTTGAATAAAAACATCAAAATGCTTACTGTTCCTGCCGCAATTGTGCAAATAGTATTTCTGGATATAGTATTTTCTTTTGATTCCATCCTTACAGCAGTAGGGTTATCTAGAGAGTTAATGATTATGATTGGAGCTGTGATTATTTCATTGTTTATTATGTTATACTTCTCCAAACCTATAAGTGATTATGTAAATAACCACCCTTCTATAAGAATAATGGCCCTATCTTTTCTGGTTATGATAGGAGTAATGCTTGTATTAGAAGGGCTGCATTTTGAAGATTTAATCAAAAAGGAATCAGTATACATTGCAATGGGTTTTGCTTTAATAGTAGAACTGTTGAATATGAAGCTAAGAGAGAAAGAAGATAAATACCATCATGATACATCTGGTAAGCTGCCTGATAAATTATAATTTAATTATTTCCACGAGGTCGTAGCATTCTGCTTCTGCCATTAATATTTTGAAATATCCAACAGCGACAGTCAATAAAAAAAGGGTAGCCATACTAGGTTCTACCGGTTCTATTGGTACGCAAGCCCTGCAGGTAATAAGAGAGCATAATACTATTCTGGAGGTTGAAGTGCTAACAGCAAATAATAATGTTGATTTACTTATAAAGCAGGCTGTTGAATTTAAACCCAATGTAGTAATTATAGCAAACGAGTTTTATTACGATCAGGTACAGTCAGCATTAAGTGCGTTTGATATTAAGGTCTATTCAGGACAAAAGGCCATTGAATGGGCTGTTCAAATGGATACAGTTGATATAGTGTTAACTGCTATGATGGGCTATTCAGGTCTTATTCCAACCATTAAGGCAATCGAAGCTGGTAAACCCATTGCACTTGCCAATAAAGAAACATTGGTTGTAGCAGGGGATTTAATAACACAGCTTGCAAAAGAAAAGGGAGTAAACATTTATCCGGTAGATTCTGAACATTCTGCAATATTCCAATGTCTTGTAGGTGAGTTTCATAATCCAATTGAAAAAATAATTTTAACAGCATCTGGCGGGCCTTTTAGAGGTAAAAAGCGTGAGGATCTAATTAATATAACCAAAGAACAGGCCTTAAAACATCCTAATTGGGAAATGGGCGCAAAAATTACCATTGATTCGGCTTCTTTAATGAACAAAGGGTTAGAAGTTATAGAAGCAAAATGGCTTTTTAACTTAAAGCCCCAACAAATTGAAGTTTGGGTTCATCCCCAGTCTATAGTACATTCTATGGTTCAATTCGCCGACGGATCAGTTAAAGCACAATTGGGGTTGCCTGATATGAAGTTACCAATACAATATGCATTGATGTATCCTTCAAGAATACCCTCCTCAAGCCCAAGATTGGATATAAAGTCCTGTTCAAACCTCGATTTTGAATTACCTGACTTAGAAACTTTTAAAAACCTGGGATTGGCTTATGAAGCCTTAAATTCGGGAGGTAATATGGCGTGCATTTTAAATGCTGCCAATGAAATTGCAGTCAGCTCATTTCTGGAAGATAGAATTGGTTTTTTGCAAATGACAGAATTAATTGAATTTTGTATGGGAAATATAAGTTTTATAAAAAATCCTGTTTTGGAAGACTATATACAAACAGATACCGAAACAAGAATTATAGCGAAAGAAAAAATCAATACCTTATTCTTACAAAAAAACTAAATGGATATTTTAATAATGGCTGCTCAGTTAATCCTGAGTTTAATGATTATGGTTGGCCTTCATGAATTAGGCCACATGCTACCTGCGAAGTACTTCGGCATGAGGGTTGAAAAGTTTTTTATCGGTTTCCCCCCAAAAGTTTTTGGCAAAAAAATAGGCGAGACCGAATATGGTTTAGGTGCGATACCTTTAGGTGGATTTGTGAAAATCAGTGGAATGATGGACGAAAGCATGGATAAATCTGCCTTAGCATCACCTCCTCAGCCATGGGAATTCAGAAGCAAACCTGCATGGCAGCGTTTAATTGTCATGATTGGTGGAGTGACCGTTAATGTTATCCTGGGAATAACCATTTTTATAACCTTAACTTATTTAACAGGCGAGGTGATATTATCAAAATCAGAAGCTAAATATGGCATTGTTGCACATGAACTTGCTCAGGAGATTGGTCTTAAAACAGGTGACAAAATTTTAAAGGTAAATGGAAAAGATTACAAATCTTTCAATGATTTAAGAGGTCAGGAAGTATTTCTTTCTTCAAATAGTTATTATACGGTTGACAGAAATGGGCAGTATTTAGACATTCCGGTTCCAAATAACATTATTGAAAAAATGGCTGATCCTAAAAAATTCCCTCAATTCATTGATCCGATTTTTCCTTTTGAGATTGGTGAATTATCACCCGGTAGTCCAGGAATTGCGGCAGGGTTGAAAAATGGAGACAGAATTGTTCAGATCAATGATACTAAGATCAGCTACTTTCATGAACTTCAGGATTTTTTGAAAACCAGGCAGAATTCGGACATATCCCTTAAAGTGCTTAGGGCTAATGATACTTTAAAAATTGCAATGAAAACAACAGCTGATGGCAAAATTGGTTTTATGCCTGCTAGTCTGTTAAAAACTGACACTATACATTATGGATTTGGGCAAGCAGTTGTTCTTGGTACCGAACGCGCATTTTCTGTCGTAGCTGACAATGCCAAAGGTTTATTAAAGGTTGCTTCGGGTGAAATAAAAGCTAGTAAAGCAATAAGTGGTCCGATAGGTATTGCACAGGTTTTTGGTACAATTTGGGATTGGACACGTTTCTGGATGTTGACAGGAATGATCTCAATGGTGCTTGCCTTGATGAACCTTTTACCAATTCCCGCCTTAGACGGTGGTCATGTTGTATTCTTGCTTTATGAAATTCTAACAAAAAGAAAACCCTCTGAACGTTTTCTTGAAATTGCCCAATACACCGGTATGGCATTGTTACTATCTCTGATGGTTTTTGCCTTCTACAATGATTTAGCAAGAATCTTTATGCCAGCCTGATTCAGTTATGAGTTGATAGTTGCGGTGAGGATAGACCAAATGGCAATTCTTTTACTAACCCACAACTCGCAACTAGTTATAGTAACGCGTAACACCCATAACTCCTGGTACCATATGCAGTTTCTTGATTAGCTTGTCCAATTGCTTTGTATCATGTACAAAAAGCTGGATTGTTCCGTCAAAAATACCATCTTCAGTTTCAATTGTAAGAGAGCGAATATTTACTTTCAGCTCGTTTGAAATAACGCGGGTAATATTATTTAACATACCAACTCTATCAGAGCCTTTTACTTTAAGTGTTGCTAAAAATGCTAATTCGTGGCCATCAGTCCATTTTGCTTTTACGATCCTGTAGCCGTATTGGGCCATTAATTCTGCAGCGTTAGGGCAGATTGTACGATGGATTTTTATGCCTTCGCTAACAGTCACAAAACCAAAGACATCATCTCCAGGAATAGGGTTACAACATTTGGAAAGAGTATAATCTATTTTAGCCAGATCTTCACCGATAAGCAGCATATCATTTTTACTGCTATCTGTTGTAAGTTTGATTTCTTTGTTTTTTAAATCACCAAGTAAATCTTTCCTGGCTTCAATGCCTTGTATTTGTTCAAGTGCATTTCTTAAACCTTTAGAATCAATAACTTCTTTCGCTATTTTATAATAGAAATCCTGGGCATATTTCTCATTGTAGTAATGTAAGAACTTATTCATCACCTCGTGACTCATGTCAATTTTAAGGTTTTTCAGTTTTCTTAAAACAATTTCCTTTCCATCGTCTGCAATTCTTTTTTTCTCCTCTTTTAACCAATCTTTTATTTTGGTTTTAGATTTGGTAGTTACAACAAATTTTAGCCAGTCTTCAGAGGGTTTTTGCTTACTGGAAGTGATTATTTCAATCTGATCTCCATTGTTCAATACATAACTTAATGGAACGAGCTTCTGGTTTACCTTGGCACCAAGACAATGAGCCCCGATATGGGTATGAATTTCAAAAGCAAAATCCAAGGCTGTACTTCCTGCTGGCAGCACTTTTAAATCTCCCTTGGGTGTAAAAACAAAAACTTCTTCAGTGAATAGATTTGATTTAAACTCATCTACAAAATCGATTGCAGATAAATCGTTTCTTTGCAACAAGTCACGAACCTTATTAATCCAAAGTTCAAGTCCTCTTTCTTCTTTGGAAGTTTTGTCGGTATTTTCCTTGTATTTCCAGTGGGCTGCATATCCTTTTTCGGCTATTTCATCCATCCGGGCACTTCTAATCTGAACTTCTACCCATTGGCCGGTTTTGCTCATTACGGTAGAATGTAGAGACTCGTAACCGTTTGATCGTGGTGTACTTATCCAATCTCGTAACCTGTCTGGATTTGGTTTATAGTAATCTGTCACAATGGAATAAACCTGCCAACATACAGCCTTTTCATTTTCCTGTTCCGTATCAACTATTATTCTAATAGCGAAGAGATCATAGATATGTTCAAAATCTACATTGCTTTGCTGCATTTTGTTCCAAATTGAAAAAATAGATTTTGGCCTACCTTTTATGACAAAACTGACCTTTTGCCTGTGGAGTTCTGATTCAAGTGGAGAAATAAAATCCCTTATAAATTTGTTCCGGGCTATCTTGGTTTGTGAAAGTTTAACCGCAATGCTTCTGTAACTTATTGGTTCTGTATATTTTAAATATAAATCTTCTAATTCAGATTTTATCGCATATAATCCAAGTCGGTGTGCCAGGGGCGCATATAGATAGATTGTTTCGGATGCGATTTTTAATTGTTTGTCACGGGCCATGCTATCCAATGTGCGCATATTGTGCAACCGGTCAGCAAGTTTTATTAAAATAACACGTACATCATCAGAAAGTGTGAGGAGCATTTTTCTGAAATTTTCAGCCTGTTGTGACATAGTTTTGTCAAACACGCCAGAAATTTTAGTTAGGCCATCAATGATTTTGGCAACTTTAGGTCCAAATTCCTGCCTGATATCCTCAATTTCTAATTCTGTATCTTCAACAACATCATGTAGTAATGAGGCTATAATTGAGGTTGTTCCTAAGCCAATTTCTTCTACTGCAATTTGTGCAACAGCAATAGGATGAAGGATATACGGCTCGCCTGATTTTCGCCGCATCCCTTTGTGGGCTTCCATTGCAAGATTAAATGCTTTTCGGATTAAAGCATTATCTCCATCTTTTAGTACAGGTTTCGCATGCCTGAGTAATTTGCGATATTGTACAACAATGTTTTTATTTTCTTCTAAGGTGTCAATATCGGCCACCAAGGTCATATGATATGGGAAAGTTTCTGTGGTATTAATATATTCAACATTTACGTAAAAATGGTCATCTGGTAATAGATTTGATATTATTTATTATGAACTGTAAAAAATGGTTTTAGATTTCAAAAATATTGCTACTTTTGCAGCCTCTTAAGCGGATGTGACGAAATTGGTAGACGTACTAGACTTAGGATCTAGCGCTGCGAGGCATGGG
>JANYCH010000242.1 GCA_025360395.1 Cytophagales bacterium
AAGCCCCCGAAAAGCTTAGTTTGTTAGGTTGGGTGAGAAACCTGATAGATGGGTCTGTTAAAATATAAATCTGTGGAGAAAGTAATGTGCTGCTTGCATTTATTAAATGTGCCAGTCCTGTCCTGAGAAAGCTGTTTTAAATGTTAACATTTATAGTTCTTTCGCTATATACTGATAGCTAAAATTTTAAGTAGAATATTATATTCTTATTTTTGGTGAAATGTCCAATAATACCGAAACTTCATTTTTTGATCCGAGGCTATTAATAGTAGTTCAAAATCTTACGGTTCAGTTTACCAATGATGAAGGCACTAATATTGCCATCAAAAATGTTGATTTTCAATTGTACAAAGGGCAGATCCTTGGAATTGTAGGTGAATCAGGTTCCGGAAAGTCAGTTACTTCATTAACAATTTTACAACTCTTAAACATCCCACCAGCAGAAATTAAAACGGGAAAAATCTGGTTTAATTCACGTTTAAAAGGCTGGATTGATCTAATAAAATTAAACAGGAATGAAATTATAGACCTGAGAGGTAAAGAGATATCCATGATATTTCAAGAACCTATGACTTCATTAAATCCGGTTTATACTTGTGGAAACCAGGTTGCAGAAGCTTTAATGCTTCATGAAAAAATAAACTGGAAAGAAGCCAAAACAAGATCCCTGGAATTATTTTCCAAAGTTAAATTGCCCCAGCCTGAAAGGATTTTTGATTCTTATCCACATCAAATTTCCGGAGGACAAAAGCAAAGGGTGATGATTGCGATGGCTATTAGCTGCAAACCTGCCCTGATAATTGCAGATGAGCCTACAACCGCACTGGATGTAACAGTTCAGGCTACAATTCTTGACTTGTTAGAAAGTATCCGTACAGAACTTGGAACATCAATCTTATTTATTACCCATGATCTGGGTGTTATAGCCGAGATTTCTGAAGAGGTCATGGTTATGTATAAGGGGAAAATTGTTGAAAAAGGACTCACCCTTGATGTTTTAGCAAATCCTCAGCATCCGTACACCCGAGGTTTGCTTGCATGCAGGCCAAAACTTGATTTTAAATTAAAAGTGTTGCCAATTGTGTCCGATTTTATGGCCACTGACCAGGATGGAAATATATCTGAAAGACGAAATGGGCCTTTCAGTTCGGTTGGGGAGGCAATTTTTATGAATCTAATTACTGTTGACGAAATAAATCAAAGGAATAAAGAACTTGTACAACAAGAACCTGTATTGAAGGTAAAAAATCTGAAAACATATTTCCCAATAGGCAAAGGTTTGTTTAGAAATGCTAAACATTTTGTTAAAGCAGTGGATGATGTTACTTTCGATATTTACCCCGGAGAAACAATAGGTTTGGTAGGAGAATCCGGTTGTGGAAAAACAACACTTGGCAGAACACTTATTCGATTGGTGGAGCCAAGTTCAGGAAGTATTTTATATAATGGCAGAGATATAAGTTCCTATAAGTCAACTGAATTGAGACAGTTGAGAAGAGAAATGCAAATTATTTTCCAGGATCCTTATTCTTCCTTGAACCCCAGAATGACGATTGGTGAGGCTATTATGGAACCCATGAGGATTCATAATATGCTTGGTTCTGAAAAAGAAAGAAAAGATAGGGTAGTGGAGCTTCTGGAAACGGTTAACCTTAATGGAGAACACTTTAATAGGTACCCACACGAATTCTCAGGAGGTCAAAGGCAACGAATCTGCATAGCTAGGGCTTTAGCACTGAATCCTAAATTCCTAATTTGTGATGAATCGGTTTCTGCTCTTGATGTATCCGTTCAGGCACAGGTACTTAACCTTATAAATTATCTTAAAGAAAAATTTAATTTCACCTGCATTTTTATTTCCCACGATTTATCTGTTGTGAAATTCATGGCTGACAGAATAATTGTCATGAACAAAGGCGTAATTGAAGAATTAGGTTTTTCAGAAGACATCTATAATAATCCTCAGTCCCAATACACAAGGAACCTTATTTCTGCAATTCCAAAAGGAACAGTAGAGGATATAAGAAAAGCCCATAAAAGAAGAATGGAAGTAAAAAAATTATAGTCCAAAGCCTAAAATCATATCTTATAAACATAAAAAAAGCCTGAAACTTGCGTAATCAGGCTTTTTTTGGAATATAAGATATTAGCTTCTTTTGTAACGTTTGTTGAATTTTTCTACACGTCCGGCAGTATCCACAAATAGTTTCTGACCTGTATAGAAAGGATGAGATTTAGAACTCACCTCTATTTTAACGACAGGATACACATTACCATCTTTCCAGGTAACAGTTTCTTTTGATGTCATTGTAGATTTTGTTATAAACTCAAAACCACTGGCCATGTCATGAAATACGACTGGATGGTAATCTGGATGAATATTCTGTTTCATTATTATTTTGTTGAAAGGAAATGCTTTTCTTAAAGAATTGCAAAAGTAAAATAATTTGAGATTATATCCAAATCAATCTTATTTTGACAACAAGATCAACAATTAATCTTATTCCGATTTGAAGATGTTTTTCATAGTTTCACCTTTGAGCATACACTCATCATATTCTTTTTCGGGATCAGACAAAACCGTTACCCCACTTCCTGCCGAATAAAAACCATGTCCTGTTTGAGTATTATAAAAGAGACTTCTGATTAAAACATTTAAGTCAAAATTTCCTTTAGGATCCATATATCCCATAGTTCCAGAAAATGGTCCTCTGCTGCTAATTTCCAATTCCTCAATTAGTTGCATTGCTCTTATTTTAGGCGCACCAGTCATGCTCCCCATTGGGAAAGTTTTTTCCAAAATTTCACCTGCCGTCACCTGCTCAGCTATTCTCCCTGATACTGTAGAAACCATTTGGTGAACGTTATGAAAAGAATATAGATCGCATAACTTTTCTACTTTCACTGAACCTTCCTGGCAAAAGGTAGAAAGGTCGTTTCTAACAAGGTCAACTATCATGATATTCTCGGCCCTTTCCTTTTCGCTGTGTGTTAGATGATAGATACTTTTCAAGTTCTCCTCTCCATCTGAAAATGCCGGAGAGGTTCCTTTCATAGGTTGTGAGATAATCTTTTTATTTATTTTTTTTAAAAATCTTTCCGGAGAAGCGCTTACAATACAATGAGCTCTTGCTTTAAAAAATCCGGAAAAAGGCATCAGGGAAACTAGGTTTAATTGTTCATAAATTAAATGAGGATCTGTAAATATTCCATCGGATAAGAACTTAATACAATAATTGATCTGGTATATATCTCCTCTTTGTAAATGTGATTTTAATATTCTTATTTTTTCTAAGTATTCATTTTTAGTGATTTCTGGACTAAAATTTCCCTTAAGTTTAGAAGATTCAATTAGGGTATCTTCTATTTCCCTTAATATAGAATCTGTATCCTGATCTGTTTCTATTGAAATTATATTATCTTTTAAAAAGGTAATTAAAGTTGACGGAACAAAAAATAACCCATTTAGAAAAGGACCCTGTTTAATTTTTACTTCATTGGAATTATATCCAAGAAATCCAAACGCCCACTGTTTTGATAAGGAAATAACATTAAAAAAATCAGTAAAATTTTCCTTATGGGGATGAAATTCCCGTTTGCAACCTACGGCAAGTATTTCAGGAAAAGATTCGTAACTATAAACATTGTTGTTACCATTCAAATAACAACAATGTGATTTTTTACATCCCCATTTTAAAGCCTTTTTCCTAAATGAACCCAGGTCTTCAATATGGAATTTTTTTTTAATTTGCATAGATAAAGTCCTTGAACTTGGGAATTCAAGGACCTAAGATTCTTATTTTTTAACAGCTGGTTTACCAGGAGACTGCTTTACTTTTTTCTCAATCAATTGAATATTGTTTTGTGCCAGAGCGAAGTCAGGTTGAATTTTTAAAGCTTCTTGGAAATCTGCTTTAGCTTCTTCATCCCTTTTGCCTTCCAATTGCATAACACCGCGAATATTATAAGCAGCTGCTTTCAATATCACCTTCTGATTTTCTTGTCCGGTACTTATATTAACCTTTTCTGATAAAGATTTATCATCCTTTATAATATCGCCGATATTTTGGTTGCATTCACCATATCTTTTAAGCTGATATTGGAGTACTGCCATCTGATATTGATGAAAAAGGTTTTTGCTTTCTGAGAAAAGTTTTTCGTAGCTGATAAGGGCTTCTTTTACCATACCCAGATTTTGCTCGGCAATTGCTTTTATTTCAAGAATATTATTTCTGGAAGGGTTTTCAGCTAATAATTCCCTGCTTAATAAAATACATTGGCCAAATGAACCAGCATTGAAATAAATAAACAACAATGAATCCTTTAATGTTTTATCGAGTGGGTTTATTGCCATCATTTTAAATATTGCACTCTTTGCAACATTTAAGTCACTATATCTCAATGCGTTAAAGTAAACAGCCCGTTCTAAACGATAAGATGCGGTATCTTTTGGGGCAATAGTGCTTTTCGTTTGTGCGTTTAACGAAGAAGCAAAACAGAAACTTATAAGAGTAATTAAAAAGTATTTTACCATAGTTCAGTGAATTTAAGCCCAAAGCTAAACAGCCTAGACCTAAAACAAAAATAGAATTTTATGTTATTTTTTATTACTGACATCCGAGTAATATTTAATTATAGAAATGAGAGGGATAAAGATACCTTAAATTGATTTTCAGGGGGATTTTTCTTTTTCGTGAAAAACACCCCCTGCCTTTTTATCGAATAAATTAAGTTGCATTTTTTCAATATTCCTTTCCTGTATTGTTAATCTTGGTTT
>JANYCH010000264.1 GCA_025360395.1 Cytophagales bacterium
TAATTTTTTTAGCTTGATTTTACGAATTTAGTTTAACAACAAAGAAGTCTTGCTTTTAGCAGGACTTCTTTTTTTGGTACCAATGCACTTTATTTACATTCTATCCTTTCAAGGGATAATCACAAATGTCTTCCAAAAAGAAAGTTGCCATAATCGGGAGCGGGCCAGCTGCATTAATGCTTGCCGCTACACTTGATGAAACAATTTTCGAAATAAACATATACGAAAAAAATTTTGCTCCTGGAAGAAAATTCCTTGTTGCAGGAGATGGTGGCTTTAATTTAACTCATTCTGAACCAAGAGATCAACTCATTTCGAGATATTCACCATCTGGGTTTTTACTACAATCTTTAAATTCCTTCACAAATATTGATTTACGAGCCTGGCTTTCAAAAATAGGGATTGAAACCTTTGTAGGATCCAGCAAAAGGGTTTTTCCATTTAAAGGTATAAAACCTATTGAGGTCCTTAATGCAATTTTAAGGGTTTTAGAAAAGAAAAAAATCAAAATCCTCACCCAACACCATTGGAAAGGCTGGACTGAAGATCATTCTCTCTTGTTTTCAAATAAGGATTCAGAGTTAAAAGTGATTACAGATTATACAGTATTTGCTTTGGGGGGCGCAAGTTGGAGTAAAACAGGTTCTGATGGCAAATGGTCTGAAAAATTTAATCAAAAAGATATAAATATTATCCCTTTTCAACCTTCTAATTGTGCCTTTAAAATAAACTGGCCTAACCAACTTTTACAATCTATAGAAGGAAAGTGGATGAAGAACATTTCTGTTTCAACTTCTGAGAAAACATTTTATGGAGAAGCAGTATGTACACAGTTTGGAATTGAAGGCACCCCAATTTATGCATCAAGTAAACTTATCCGGGATGAAATTTCCCAAAAAAGTAGTGGAAGCATAAGTCTTGATTTGAAACCATATAAGGATTTAAACCTTATCCAGGAAATACTTTTAAAAAACCAAAAGCCAATTACAGAATGTTTGAAAAACCATCTAAAATTGGGTCACACGGAGATCGAATTATTGAAGGCTTATTTGAATAAAGAAGAATTTACTAATCCGATATTATTGGCTGAAAAAATCAAGAGCTTTCCATTGATTATTTCCGGCCTTGCACCAATTGATGAAGCTATTTCTACGGTAGGTGGAATTGATTTAAATGAACTTACCGGGGATTTCGAGCTCAAAAAATTAAAAGACAATTATGCAATTGGTGAAATGCTTGATTGGGATGCACCTACAGGTGGCTACCTTCTGCAGGCATGTTTTAGTATGGGTTATTTTTTAGGCAGCAGAATGAATGCTGTAATATAACAAGTGTTTAGAAACCTGGTCCTCTATATCTTTTTGTAGAGAACCAACCTGCGCTTTCAAGTTTTCAACTGGAAATGTGCCAGGATTTTTACTTGTAACGCAACTTGAGATTAATTTCAAAAATTTGGTCTTACCTAAAACGAGTAGAATAGTGATTTCAGAATTAGATCCCTGTTTTTTATAATTTTCGAAAAACAGCATTCCTTCCGCCATAATACTCCTCACTTCAGCAGATTCTTCGAAATTTCTCATGTTATTAAATTTCCTTTTTTATAGAAATAAACGTGCCATAATTAAACTAAAAAATCGAACGAAGTTAAAAATAATTTAAAGAAATATACAAAGAAAAACTCTCTTAAAATAATGGGAGGGCAATTACCCTCCCATTATTCTTTATTTCGTTGTTGAAGACTTGCTGTCTTTTTTAACAGTTGTTGTCGTTGTTTTCTTTACGTTTTTTGTTTTAGAAGTATCAGACGCTGGTTTAGAGTTTTGAGCAAATGATAAAATTGAAAAGAATGTAAACGCTGATGCTAAAAGAATAGATTTCATAGAAGTATATTTAAAATATTAAACAGCTGCCTTAAAATAACGATGCCACGTTTATCATGAAAAATAAGACATCAGGTTTGCGATCTTATTTTTCTCAACCAAAACCTGAATTTCATCTCCTTGTTCTAATACTGTTCCTCCACTTGGGACAAAATATTTGCCATCTCTAAAAACAGTTACAATAAGACTTCCTTTGAAATAAGGAATTTCCACAATAGACTTATTGGCAATGTCTGTCATGTTTTCTCCTAAAGTAAGGTTCATAAGTTGCATATTACTACTGGCATAATCACTGAATTCTATTGGTGAAGAAATTCGTTTCCCAGAAGGTTTATCCATTTTCAGGATTTTTGCAAACCAGGGCAATGGCCAGCCTTGCATGATGGTTGATGTAATAACAATAAAAAACACCACATTGAAAATCCAATTGGCTTCTTCAATTCCGGCTAAAAGAGGAAATGTTGCCAGGATAATGGGTACAGCCCCTCTTAAACCAACTAAAGAAATAAGAGCCTTTTCTTTAAACCTGAATTTAAAAAAGGATAATGATACAAAAACACTTAAAGGCCTTGCTACCATAATAAGGAACAATGAAATGCTGGCAGATACCCAAATATTATTTAACACCTGCTTTGGAAAAACCAGTAATCCCAAAGTCAAGAACATTCCAATTTGTGCTAACCAGGCTATCCCATCAAAAAACCTGACAATACTTTTTTTATGAACCACCTCGAAATGGTTTACAATCAGCCCGGCGATGTACACAGAGAGAAAGCCACTTCCTTTTAAAGCATTAGTGAGGGAATAAATCAATACAGCAGCGGCTAAAGTGAAAACGGTATAAAATCCCTCAATAGGGAATTTTGACTTGTTTAGTATGAAAACCAATGTTTTTCCACATAAATATCCTACCACAATTCCTACCCCCATTTCCAGCAAAAAATGGAGACCTATTTCCCAGTAAGTTACATGATCGTTTAATATAAGCTGAATGAGAGAGATGGTTAAAAAAACAGCCATAGGATCATTTGTACCAGATTCGAATTCCAACAAAGCCCTGGTATTTCCCCGCAAACGGATATTGCGGGTATTTAAAATAGAAAAAACAGCTGCTGCATCTGTTGATGAAACCACAGAGCCCAGCAAAAGACTAACAAGCCACGAAAGATGGAATAAATAATGAACAAATACGCCTATTGCTAATGTGGTAAGTAAAACCCCTAAAGTTGCCAGGCTTATGGCAGGCCAGAAAGCAGGTTTAACCTCTGTCCATTTGGTTTCCAGTCCACCAGAAAACAAAATAAATAATAATGAAACCATCCCGATTGACTGGGCAATTTTAGCATCATCAAAAAAAATACCCCCTGGTCCTTCCGAACCAGCAAGCATGCCGATACCAAGGAATAAAATCATAATTGGCAGGCCTATGTTATTGCTTACTTTGGCAATTAGGATGCTGGCAACAATTAAAAGGGATATTAAAAACAGAAAAGTATTGAGATCGTACATTTATTAAATCACCAGGATTTAATATACAAAAAAGAATGTACCAAAGAAAGCAATGACTTCTTATCTCGTGAAACAAATCAAAAATTTCTTTTTACAAATCTTTCAAGCAGAGACAATGAAAGGGCAAGCAAAACATTTAGAATAATCTTAATAACAGGGATGCCAGCTAAATATTTTTCAAAAAAAGATTCGAAATACTAGGTCAGCATTCTGCTATCATCAGCATTAATAAAAGCATAACAGCACTTAAAATTACGAAAATAGGTCTTTTTGTTTTCAGTTATATCGATAAAATAAAGCATAAAATAAGAGCTCAGATTATGCTGCATAAAACCAACCTTTTTCCCACGTTGGTTTTTTAATGGTGAATAGGGAGGTTCAAATGATAATCAACCCTTCTAAATAATCTTCAACCTCTCCTCTTCCAAATCAATCTGGTGCAATTGCTCCCGAATTATTTTCTCGTCCATTGCAGGGTCCTTGTTGAGATTCGTGAGATAGTCTCGCTGGCTTTCCAGCATTTCTACAAACAGCGCTTTCGTCTTGTCAGTCATCCAGGTGTCTTCGGTCGCATTTACGCGTTCTTCCCAGAATTTCAAAAGTTTTTCTATCCCTGCATCGCTATTTGGGTCATTATCATATTTATCTTTCAGAAACTGGTAAACATGTTGCTTCAAACCCAACTTCATTTTTTGCTTGCTCACTGCTTGCGACTCTTCTTCTCTCGTCATGTCAAATGCTTTTGACTTTTTTATCAAATAAGGCAAGGTAAGCCCCTGAACAAGTAGTGTGAGTAAAATCGCAACAAAAGTGATGAATAGAATGAGGTTTCGTTGAGGAAATTCTGTTCCATTATCCAGTGTTACAGGAATAGCAAGTGCTGCTGCCAGTGACACAACACCCCGCATGCCTGACCATCCTAATACAAGTGGTATCAATAATGTTTTCCTAGTTGGGCCTGTCTTAGAAAACACACTTGGACGAAAGATCAAGGTGGCAGCCATGGCAGCATACGCACAAATCATCCTTGATACAATCAACACAAGGGTAACCAAAACACCATAGCCTATTGCAGTAGAAAGCGGGATGCCTTTTAAACGTAACCCTTCCTCGATTTCAGGAAGTTCCAGGCCAATGATCAGAAACACAGATCCATTCAATATAAAAACAAAACTTTCCCAAACGCTAAAACCCTGAATGCGGCTGGCACTGTTCAAGAATGTTAGCCGCTTTGCCGACATAAATAAACCGCCACTTACCACTGCAAGTACTCCGGAACAATGCAATTGCTCCGCTGCCCAGTACATAAAATAGGGTTCAATAAGTGTGAGGGCTATGTCTGAGGAAGCATCAGTAGGAAGCCGCCTGTGCGCCTGCACAAATGCCCACGCAAGCAACAAGCCTACCCCCACACCTCCTATCAGCATCCATACAAAACTTATAGCTGCCTGATGCCAGACGAACTGGCCAGTGCCCACCGCAATAAGTGCGAAACGGAAAATAATGAGAGACGAGGCATCGTTCAGCAAACTTTCACCCTCAAGAATAGCAGTAGTAGCTTTGGGGATCTTGACAAACCTGGTAATGGCTCCCGTACTCACAGCATCAGGTGGAGCCACAATTCCACCCAATAAAAATCCTAATGCAAGAGTAAACCCCGGAATAAAGTGGTTGGCAATAATAGCTACCGAAAAAGCAGTAAAAAAAACCACCAGAAAGGCAAAGCTCCCGATAATCCGCCACCACTTTCCCATTTCCTTGAAAGATATAGCCCAGGATGCTTCAAACAAGAGAGGTGGCAGGAAAATAAAGAAAATAAGATCCGGATGGATCCTTACAATGGGAAGTCCCGGAACGAAGCTAACAAGCAGCCCTGCCAAGACCAGCAAAATGGGATAGGCAATTTTTAGTTTGGCAGCCCACATTTCCAGCAAAACCACAGCCGCCACAAGGGCGAGCAAAAAAGGCAAAATAGTATGCATTATTTTTATTTATTCTAAATAATCTCCAAAATGGTGAAAATTCTAAAGTCTGGCAAATCGATCACACCTTTTATACTTAAAGCTAAGGTTGATGTGCAAAATTTCTGCTAGGTGGAATCAATTTGTCGCTTATGGGAATCAGGTTATTGATATAAACCAGCTCAATCCTTATCCACATACATGGTAAGCCAAACCGAGGTCGAAAGTAAAAAATTCCGTAGCAGATGGTACCGGCAGCAATGAAAATAAAAAGCATTACTCCAAGGTTGTCTCCAATAAAGTCGAATGCTTTATCAGTATTAACAATACATCTTTAAAAACGCCTGCTTTTATGTAAAGAAACCAATATGCCCAGAATAAAATTACTTGAAAAAAATCATGTTAAGGCTAAACTATCTACAACTTTTACATATGGCTCTCAATGACTGTAGTGTTGAAATTAATGAATTGTTTCAAAAATTATTTAATCAAAAAATTAAAACTCAATTATTAGTTGCTTAATATAATGTCCGGAAAACTGTTGCATTTCCACCTCCTTGGTTTCATCGGGTGATTAATGTGTAAGCAACTTGCCGGCGCAATAAGGCGGGCTGCGATAATCATTTAAAAACTTTCACATAATTTTTGACCTGTTGAATTACCAATCTATATTTGGAAGATTAAAAAGGCATTATCCATATTGATGATTTTAATCGTGCTGCTGCAATGCGGTACGAGGCTTAGCATTTTGGTATATTATCAATTAAATAAAAAATTTATTGCCTCCACTTTATGTGTTAACAAGGCGAAGCCTTCCATTCATTGCAATGGCAAGTGTTATTTGGCAAAAAAATTAAAAGCTCAGGAAAAGAAGGAAAGTGAGCTTCCAAAATTTTTAAAGGAGCTACCAGAGTTAACCTGGTTTGTTAACAATTTCAATTTTTCAATTCCTAAAAAAACATTATTAAGCAATCAGTCCGATATATTTTCCTGGTATAGTTTTGGATATTTTTCTTCTTTTAGTCCTTCAATTTTTCAACCTCCAAGGGCAGGTTCGTTCGTAGGTTAAGTTCTTAAAACCATAAACTAGCTTTAATGGGTATTTCACTATTGCTTGTAATTAAGCAATAGATCAATCGTGTTTCAAATAACAAATAGATTTGAGACTGAAGAATCATGTTATAGTGGGAATACAACAATGAGGATTTAACCTACAATGAAGGTGCATATACACCTGTTTTAAAAAAGGTTAATTACAATTAAATAAAATCTTATGAAAGCAATTTTATTGAGTGCAATACTCAATTTATTGGTATGTATAAACATATATGCCAACTTAGAAGTCGATTCCTTAAAAATTGATAAATGTAGCTGCAAACAAGACTTAACTCCTTCCGGCATTATGATAAGTCATGTCCACTTGAAAAACCAAGTTATGGTTTCTTACCGCTTTATGTCCATGCAAATGTCAGGAATGCTGTACGGATCTACCAAGGTCGACAATGATTTAATATTCCAGAAGTATCTCATGTCATCAAACAATATGAGAATGGATATGCACATGTTAATGGCCATGTATGGGATTTCAAATAGGCTAACAGCGATGGGGATGTTGAATTACAATGTTTTGTCAATGGATATGAGCATGTTGGAAGGTACTTCTCATTCACATTCTATGGCAGGAATGGATATGCAAACTAATGAGATGGATATGAAACTAAAAACTTCAGGTTTTAGTGATATCAGGTTGCATTTGCTTTATAGTATCCTTAATAATATACAACACCATATTCTTGTATCTGGTGGTATAAGCATTCCTGCTGGAAATATATATTTAAAAGGAAATGATAAAAGCATGTATCCGGGCCAAAGGATTCCTTATTCAATGCAATTAGGTTCAGGAACATGGGATATTTTGCCTTGTGTTAATTACCTGCATCGAAATAATAAGATTTCATGGAGTACGCAACTAAGCGCAGTACTCAGAACGGGATACAATTCATTAGGGTATAAATTAGGGAACGAAATTGCAACCAATAATTGGATCTCATTTTTATGGTTGCGTTCCTTTTCCACTTCGGTAAGAATCGAAGGAACATTGGCAGATCACATTGACGGCAGGGACAAAATTCTCTACTTATTCAATGAACCATCTTGTAACCCACTTAATTATGGTGGCCGCAAACTGATTGGATTTGCAGGAGCTTCTTACAATTTTACCAAAGGAATCTTATTCGGTAACAAATTGGGGATTGAGTATGGGATTCCTATTTATCAAAATTTCAATGGTGTTCAATTGGCTTTGAACAATACCATTAATGCATCCTGGTCATATATGTTTTAAATTAAAAAAAATGAAAAGCAATTTCAAATTAGTTAATCTTATCGTTATCACTGTTTTTTTGAATATCTTATTTATAAGCTGTAAGAAAAAAAGTGACCCCGCACCTGAAGAATCTGGTGCTGCAGAAAATGTCCCAATGGGGAGGTTGTCTTTGCATTTACATAATTACATTGAAAACACAGAAGTAGACGCTTATAACATAACTTATACGACTTCCGATGGAAGGAAAATTTCGCTGGATTTAGGTCAACTGTATTTATCAAACATTCAATTGATCAAACTGGATGGTTCCGTTTATACTATTCCAAATGCCATTGTATTAAAAAAACAAGAATTTGAGACTTATCAGGTTGCTGATGTTCCAGTAGGTAATTATAAAACTGTAAGGTTTAATATCGGTTTTGACCAGGCAACAAATCAAAAACTGCCATCTGGTACCGTAGATCTGTTTAATACACCTAATATGTGGTTTTCAAGCACTGCGCAACCAAATGGCTATGTGTTTTTCAATTTTCAAGGCAAAATCGATACCACTTCAAATGCAAACGGAACGGCCGGACAAATGCAACCATTTAAATACATGATCGGGACCAATTCTAATCTAAGACAGAAAACCATGCCGGATAAGAATTTTACCATTTCACCTAATCAAAACCAGTTCCTTCATTTGCAGATAGATTATTCCAAAATTTTCAATGGTATACAGCTAAATAATCCTGGAAATCTTTCTGTTGCTAGTACTGATGACAATGCTTCTGTACTGGCAAATAAAATTGCCAATAACATTCCCTCACTTTTTATTTATGAAGAATAAGGAAGTCTCGACAATGATTGTTATCACAGGATTATTTATACTTAATTGCTGTACTTACAATAAGATGAAGATGATCAAAATAGACTGTCATACACCTGATTCTGCAAAGTTTTCGGCACATGTATTGCCTGTTCTGATCCTGAATTGTGCAAACCAAAATTGTCATTCCGGAAACTCACCTTCCGGGAAATTAAACCTTGAAGCTGCTGTTGCCTACAAAAGTTTAACCGATAAAAAGGCCGGATATATTGATACCCTCAATCCGAAGTATAGTGTTTTATATAGTTCAATGGTTTCCAGTTCTAATCCTATGCCTCCCTCAGGAAAGCTAGACGATTGTTCGCTTGAAATAATTGAAAAATGGATGCAACAAAAGGCAAAAAATAACTAGTGAGGGCACCCATTTGCAAAATATTGATCTTTTAATATTGCTATAATTTGGCAACTGGCTATTGATAGTTGCTTCGTATCATATAAACAAAGACTATATCACACAGAATTTTTAAATTCATCACATGTACTATTAAATTATAACATCATGATTCATCATATAATTACCAAATCAGCATTAAAATTATTGCCAGTTCTTATTTTCATTAATACCCAAAGTATCGCCCATTTTGGTTCAAAAGGACCTTTCGGTGGTGGTGTTAGTTGTGTTGCAGTGAACGACTCGGTTGTCTATTTCGGGACATTTACCGGAGGAGTTTTTCAAAGTATAAATTCCAAATTGGTAGCCTGGTCACCCAGGTCCGTGGGATTAAAAAGTGGAAAAATAACCGCATTGGCACATACCGGTAAATATTTATTTGCGGGAACTGCAGACAGTGGTGTTTTCGTCTTTAATGGTTATGCAGGTTCTGACAGGTATTGGTTAAAAAAGAACAAGGGCTTAAGCAACCTTCAAATTACATCTTTAGTAGCTCTGGATAGTGCTACTGTTTTGGTTGGAACCAATGGAGGCGGAATTTTTAAAACCACAGACCGAGGAAACACTTGGTTCGCTGTTAATAATGCGATCCTTCACCACTTTGAAATATCAGCCATTATAAAAGCTGGTGACAGAGTTGTACATGCCTCAATTGATGGTGGTGTCTATGCCACAGATGACAAGGGAGCTTCATGGATTGATTTCAATGATGAACAAACTGATGACATAACAGTTTCAGCACTTTCTTACAATTCTGCAACGAATGAGATCTTGCTGGCTAACAGGGATGGACTTTTCATAACAGATTCTGCCAGCAGCGACAATACCCCAAACTATGGATTAGTGGAATCGGGCTTGCCTTCAGGTATTACAATTTCAAGTATTTCTAATGATGGCGCACATTGGTATTTAGTTACGGACAAAGGATTATTTGCTTCTTCGGTTAACAACATCAATTGGATCAAATCAAATACCGGTATGATAACTGATGCTACCTTACTTGTTCCCTTTAGAAATAACTTTATCTTGGGTACAGCCCATAATGGTGTCGTGAAGACATTATCTTTTCCTTACATCTGGACTAACGTAGCAACAGGTTTCAATAATCTTAAAACTTATTCTATTACAACTGGAGGAAACTTTTTAGTGGTAGCAGCTACTGAAAAGGGTGTATTTATAAGTAAAGATTTAGCCGCTTCTTACAGCGCTTCAAATAAGGGATTGACAGATAGTTTGAATGTGAACGACATAGCTTATGGAGAAAACCGTTTATTGGCTGCCACTAAAAATGCCGGTGCGTTTTTTAGCCTTGATTCTGGTAGTACCTGGACGGCTGTAAATAATGGTATTCCTAATCTTGAGGTTAAAAAAGTATATATCTCTAATGGTATCAAATATGCAGTTCTATCCAATAACCTCATCTTTTCAGCACCTCTCAATTCAGACCAATGGACTGCTATTCAAAACGGACTACCAACCGGGGTAATTATTTCTTCTCTCGCTTTTTATGGCAATAAGCTTATATTAGGAACAGACAAAGGAATTTACACTAAACAGTTTTCAGTTACTATCTGGTCTGTGGCCAATACCAATTTATCAAATCTTAATGTAACGTCTGTTACTTCATGGGGAACCAAAATTTATGCAGGTACCATGGGTTCAGGTGTATTTATGTCTGATACTGGATCAGTAAACTGGACGCCTACCTCTAAAACTTCTATAGCACATACGGTTACAATGGGATTAAATGGAGATTACATACAAGATATGGCGAGTTATGCAGGCTATGTGTATGCTAGTTACAAAGGTGGACTTTTGGCAACATCGGACAATGGTGCTACCTGGATTGCCGGAGGAAATCAATTTAACCTTCCAAGTTATACTGATGTAAACAAAATATCTTTTGTAACCACTAGGGTATTTGTAACTACCCAAAATAATTCTTTATATTCCAACTCATTGTCGGAACTTCCAGTCATTGCCGGTTTAAATGAGGAAATATGGGCCAAGGCGAAGGGCTCTTTGTCCGTCGTACCAAATCCAAATAATGGGAATTTTTATGTTTCTTCAGTTTCTCCAATTTTACAACTTTCTATTTATGACGCTTCTGGTGTACTTGTGAAAGAAGGCAATGGGGAAAGTGTTTTTAATTTAGTTTTTCCTAAAGGGATATATTTTGTTAAGGCTAAAACAGAGAATGGCCTTATTTCTCAGAAATTTATCGTTGAATAAAAAATCTGTTGTGGGAGAAAATTTTCCCACAACTTTTTTAGGACTACTTTGTTATTTGTTTTTCGTTTAAATAAAAGTCTTGTAAAAGACAAGCTGAATGAAGAAGGCACTATTTAGTATTTCGATGATAATCCTTTTGTTCTTTTCGTGCAAAAAACAAGGCATAAAAAGTAACAACCAGGATGCCGTTCCCCCAATTAATCCACCACCTTCAGCTGGAACTGTTTCCGTTCAATTTCAAACACTATTCAATTCTATCCCATTTGTATATGATAAAGACTACATAAATTCCTCAGGAGAAACATTTCAAATTAATTACTTTAAATTCTACGTCAGCAACATTGCCCTTACCAATTCAGTTGGAAATAAAATAGAAATCCCAAATACTTACTTTTTGTTAAAACCAGATATGAATAGTTTCCAAGTGGAAAATATTCCGATTGGATCGTATAGTAATATTAGTTTTCTAATTGGTGTTGATAGTTTACATAATGTTTCCGGTGTACAAAAGGGTGCTTTAGATCCCGCAAATGCTTTAGACATGTTTTGGAATTGGAACACGGGTTATGTTTTTTTAATGCTGAACGGGACCTCACCTGCTTCAACAGAAAATGGGCATATTTTCGAATACCATATTTCAGGATTTAAGAAAAATAATTTTGCCCTTCAAACAATCACAAGTAACCTCAACCCAATTTTAGAAGTTTCTACGAATACCAATCCTATTCTTCACTATTCTATAGAACTGTCTGAATTTTTCAAAAATCCACAGGATATTTCTATAATGAAAATGGCAAATGTAACGAGTCCGGGGATTGATGCTTCTTTGATTTCAAAAAACTATCAGGACATGTTTCAATTACAATCAATTGAAAAGTAATGACTTGCTTAAAGATCTATAAATCTTTCTCTTTTGGAATAGCACTATCTGCAATTGGTATGGTCATGCTTTTAGGGTGCAAAAAAACCAAAGAAGAGCCCCAAAATATTTCAAAGCCAAATGAAATTCAGTCCAATGAATTTTTTCAATATCCATCTTATTTCCCGGCACCTGTTTATGATTTCAGCCAAAACCCTTTAACGAAAGATAAAATAGCACTTGGTAAAATGTTATTTTATGATCCAATACTTTCTGCTGACAGTACCATTGCATGTGCAAATTGCCATCAACCTTTTGGAGCATTCTCGCATATTTCGCATTCCCTTAGTCATGGAATTAAGAGACAATTTGGGATCCGAAATGCACCAGGGCTGTTTAACCTTGCATGGATGCCAAATTACATGCTCGATGGAGGTATAACACATTTAGATTTGCAACCTTTGGCACCTATTGAGAATCCTGTTGAGATGGGAGATAATTTACCAAATGTTCTTATGAAACTTAATCGTGATACTACTTACAGCAAGAAATTTAAAATTGCCTGGAATGTTGATATTATAGGATCTGAACATTTATTAAAATCATTATCACAATTTATGCTTACCATAGTTTCCTGTAATAGTAAATATGATATGTATAAAACTGGCAAGGGGACTTTAACACAAAGAGAACTCGATGGAATGCTTTTAGTTCAGCAAAATTGCTCCCCATGCCATGGAGGAGAACTTTTTACAGACTTTAGTATCAGAAACGTAGGTCTAGATTCAAATGCAGGGGTTACATCTGACCTAGGTCTCGAAAGAATTACAGGAAGAAAGGAGGACAGGCGAAAGTTCCGTTCTCCGAGTCTTCG
>JANYCH010000267.1 GCA_025360395.1 Cytophagales bacterium
CATACTATTTCAAACAAATGTGTACTATTTGGAGAAGTTTTTATGATGATGTTCCTGGACAAAAACAGGGCAATCTTGAATATGACTTTAGCAAGTGACTAACTTTTAGTTTTTTAAATTTTTAAGCTTCGCTTCCTGAAGAATACTAATCTTACTTCCTTCAACCTGAATCAAGCCCTCCATCTTAAAATCGGAAAGTGTGCGAATTACTGTTTCTTTGGAAGCGCCTGTGATTGAAGCCAGATCTTCTCTTGAAACAGCCATGCCCGTTATATCTCCATGGTTTGCATAAACCCTTAACAAAGATTGGGCTACCCTTTTGCGAACTGAATTATAGGCAAGACTGATCAGACGTTCTTCTCCTTCCCTTACATCGCTGGAAAGCATTTTGATGAATTTGGAAGCAATATCCATGTTGCTGAACAACAGTGCAAAAAACTCTGGTTTTGGAATAATGCATATTTCTGAATCTTCCAGCGTTACTGCCGATTCCGAATAACTGTCGTTTTGCAGGAGATCTAAATAACCTATAAAATCACCGGCTTTGTAAAGGCCCACGATATAATCACGGGCATCTTCATTGGTTTTAAAAGTTTTTACCTTGCCAGAAACAACAAAATACAAATTGTTTGCCTGGCTGCCTTCTGAATAAAGTGTATGTTTTTTTTTGTATTTTGAAGTCCTTCTCTTATCTGAAATGAGGTTTTCAAGTTCGGTGAAACCTCTTGCCTGATTGGCTATCTGTTGCAGGCTATCTATTGAAACCGTAGAATTTTTCCTTACTAATTCGTTTTTTCTAAGCCTGATTTCTATAGCATCCAGCAATTCCACATCATCAAAAGGTTTGGTCAGGTAGTCGTCCGCGCCCATTCCCATGCCTTTTCGAATATCAGTCTTTTCAGTTTTAGCAGTAAGAAATATAAATGGTATTACTGCCGTTTCCGGGTTTTTACTCAAAACATGTATTACACCGTATCCGTCCAGTTCCGGCATCATTATATCACACACAATAAGGTCGGGCAGGTTTTCTTTGGCAAGTGCAATACCGGTTTTTCCATTTTGGGCAGTGAGGACTTTATAATCTGCCAGTTCCAGTATTTCAGCTATATTTTCTCTTACGTCAAGGTTATCTTCAATAATTAAGATTGTTTTCATTTTTAGTTAAGTGGTATCCTGACAATGAATAAAGTGCCCTCATTGAGCTGGCTCGTGAAGCTGATTGTCCCATTCAGCAAATCGACATATTTTTTGACAATGTTCAAACCCAGGCCTGTACCCTGCACGTTAGTCGCATTCTGTGCCCTGAAAAACCGTGTAAAAAGATATTGTTTATCATCTTCAGGAATGCCTATTCCCTCATCCCTTATTTCTATCTGAAGAATATTGTCTTCAATTATTGTATTTACCTTTATCTTTTTGTTTTCAGCTGAATATTTGATCGCATTTGAAATAAGGTTGATCAGAATGTTTTTGGCAATGTGTTTGTCCAGGAATATACTGATAGTGGACCCTGAATGTATATATTCTATTACTTGCCCTGTTTTCAATACAGAAGTTAGTTCTTCCTGGATCTCTTCAGCGAGGTCTTTAATATAACAATCCTCCGGATTGATCATTTGTTTGCCCTCTTCCAGCTTGCTTATAGAAAGGAAATCGTTCAGGATTCCTGTTAAGTTGTCTACAGAAGATTTGATCCTGTTCACATGTTTCTGACGTTTGGGTTCATCTTCAGATTCCTTGTATTTGCCAATAAGGGAAGCAGATGAAAGTATGACGCTAAGAGGGGTACGGAATTCATGAGATGCCATTGTTACAAACCGTGATTTAAGCTCATTGAGTTCTTTTTCCTTTTTCAATGCCTCCTTTACCTCTTTCAATTCAGATATATCATGGATTATGCCTGTGTATATTTTCTTATTGCTGAGTTCCAGTTCACTTATGCTTAATAAAAAAGGAAACGTTGTACCATCCTTCTTCCGGCCCGTTACGTCCCTTCCTTTACCGATTATGCTTGCTTTCTTTGTTTCCCCGTACTTGATAAGATACCTGTCGTGCTGGCTCTTATCCGGCTCCGGCATCAGCATGGAAATATTCCTGCCAATCATTTCATCTTCCTGGTATCCGAATAATTTGGTTACTGCAGGATTAGTTGATTCAATTACCCCATAGGCATCAATGGTTATGATTCCATCTACTGCAGTATCGATTACAGCTTTCAAACGGTTTGCATTATCACTATTCCTGATACTTTCCATGATGGCTCACTAACGAGGGAGGTGTTTTCCCGTTTATGTAAAACTATCGAATAGGAAGCATATTCAAAGGTTAAAGCCCTCATTTGATGGTTATTTAATTTTAGCTGTTGAAGACTACATCTTTTGAAAAGATGTAGTTCTGGCATTTATTAATATAACCAATATTATTCATCATAATGTATATAACCGTTTGCTTTTACCTTTATGGTCCCATCAGTTTTCGTGATTTTCCTTTACTATCTCTTTTGCCTTCTTACTGATCTTTTTACTCAGTTTGCTAATTGCTTTATCTATAATATGATCGAGTTTTTCACCTGATTCCAAACCAAACTCAGCAAGGATTTCCCTCATTTTAAAGGCAAGGTTTGTTTTTATGTTTCGTTTTAATGAGATCGTTTCCATACTTTTTCAATTACTGAGAGTAAATCTAGCTGAATACTTTTTCAGATTTGATGACGCAGATCATAGCATAAAGTGTTTATAATCATTTAGTCCAGATAAAATTCGCAGGTTATTTACACTCTTAAACCGGCGATATGAAAGCAAGAACTGAAAATCTGGTGTTTGTTATTGAAAACAATCATTTCAGGGAAGATAAGATCCATGAAAACTTTGTGCATGACCACGATCATGTATTTGAATACTTTGCCAGCAGCAGTGCCTGCCTTGCCCAAATGCACCGCCATCCGATGGCAGTTTTAATTGATTATGAATTAAAAACCTTTAATCACCTGGAAAGCGATGCTTTGAAAATCCTTTCTACTATAAAAGAAAACAAGCATCATACCCAGGTGGTTTTTTTTGCTGGGAAGGATAGCCTTGAAGTTTCAAAAGATGTGATAGCACACGGTGCATATGATTATGTAGTAGTTGGTGGCACCCAGTATTTAAGGCTCCGTAAGGTGCTTGAAAATATTGAAAGACTCAGGAAACATGTTCTTTCAGAAAAAAAGGCCCGCCTTATGACCTGGATAATTTTTGCACTTTATACAGGTGTAATTATTGGAATAAGCATTATTTACCTGAAAGGATATTTGCATGCCGGAGGTGGTGAACTAATAATGCCTTAAGGTTTTTGTGGAATTATTATGAGCAAGGTCATGCATTTGTATGACATTAAGCAGGTATTAGCAGCCGGGTTATGAGGATTTTTGTCAAGTAAAAACCAGAGCCTTATGAGTACTATAAAAAAAATTCTGGTACCGACAGATTTCTCAGATACGGCAGATAATGCTTTGCAAGCGGCATTGATAGTGGCGAACGCATGTAGGGCTGAGATTTACCTGGTTCATTTTTACACTGTTTTAGTAGAAACCGATTCAATCCAAAAACCATTTTCGTGGAACTCAGAACCCGATCAGGAGTATCAAG